>JAEOSP010000522.1 GCA_016840305.1 Candidatus Hodarchaeota archaeon | reverse complement strand
CAAAGAACGCAATTCGCTCCAAAAAAAAGTGTATAGAGATAAGAAAAAGTGTCTGCCTTCAAGAATAGACTCAAGAGTCCATCCAATAAAGATGCAAAGACAGAAATAGATATAATTGTACTAACTATTTGGTAATTGTGAGAGAAAAGTTGTCATTTTTTCAAATAATAGAGGATTTGAGACAGAAGAATATTCCAGTTGCGTTGGTCACAGTTATTAAGACGAGTGGGTCAGTTCCTCGAAAAGTTGGCGCAAAAATGATTGTGCAATTCGATGGGCAGATCCATGGAACTGTCGGTGGCTCTTCAGTGGAAGCCTTGGTGATTAAAGAAGCACATGAAGTGATCAGATCTGGTCTAGCACAAAAGGTCACTCACGAGTTATTTGATGAAGACAAACAGGATACAGGGATGGTCTGTGGTGGAACCATGGAATTTTTTATTGATCCTATTCTTCTTCCTGAACGAGTATATATTTTTGGAGGTGGTCATGTTGGGTTCCAGGTAGCGTCTTTCGCAAAAAAGGTTGGGTTTTTCTATATCATTGTTGATGACCGTGCTGAATACGCCTCAGCAGCACGGTTTCCTGATGCGTTAAACCTCATGGTGGGTGATCCAGGGGTTGTAGCCAAAGATTTGAAGGTCACAAACAATGATTACATCATCATCGTTACTCGTGGACATAAAGATGATTACAATGTCCTCCGAAGCGTTATTAAAAAGCCAGTTCGCTACATTGGAATGATAGGGAGTACAACCAAACGACAGCAAATATTCAGTAAACTCCAAACAATGGATGGCATTAATGAAGCTTTATTGAACAAGATTCGTTCGCCAATTGGGATCGATATTGGGGCTGAAACAGCCGAAGAAATCGCTGTCAGTATTGTAGCAGAGTTAATCAAAGTCAGAAGAAGTGTATTCCCGTGACATGTGTCGTATCATCTCATCTCAAGATACTGCTCTTTAGAGTACCATAGACGTTTTTAATCTCTAAAAAAGGAACATCCTAAGATTATATTCAGTAGTATCTCGTATTACATGAATCAATACTAATAAATTGGGGATCGTATAAAGTTGCACCCGTGGTTAGGAAGCTTCCTTGCTCCTAATATCTAGATATTGTGTTGTTATCACCGATTAACAGTGATGGTCCACTCCTTGACGCGGAAATAGTTTTAGTACAGTACTTTCCAAATTTTTTTCGAAATATGGGAAATCGGAGAAAAGCCTGAAAATTGTCCCGTTTTGGAGACGAAGAGTGTTTCTCAGAGAGAATCTATGTCTCGACAAGTTTTAAAGAGTCCTCAAAAACGATTTCATGGATTAATTTGATGTATCCCTGGACTGTTTCATGGTCCCAAAAAAAGGGTCTCGAGACAAATTTGATACTATTCATGGTTACTCCATGGTTAATTCATGGTTCCATTTCATGGTTCCACAGAAAAAATCTTAGGGAAAACAGATTTTTCTCACTGAGAATTTCTACTTTCTTGATAACACCTTGGACAACCAGTTCCTCTTGTCCTACTGTTTACTGTTGTTTTCCATTCGTGTCCTTTGCTACATTTCCACCAGACGTTCTTGTGACTTCCAGGCGTCACTTCAAAATGTGTTAGTGTTCTATTCTTGGTTGGATACCATTCTCTAGCAAGATTAGGATAAAGTTTCCCAAGATTATACTCCGAAGTAACCTTCAATTCAATAAACCTAACTACCTATTCAACTAAATATGTCTTCATCATTTATTATTCACGTTGTCATAGATAGTCTATTTTTATTTGATTTCTATGAATAGGGAGAATATAATTGGAAAATGAAGAAAATAAAGAGGTTCATAATACAATACAGGTGAATCGTAATTCAGAAAAAAAACGAACTTATATTAGGAAACCTGTTTTTCGTAGAATGCTTGAAAAGACAGGTTACCATTGTTGTATTTGTCATAAAGCGTTTTTTGTGTTTTATCACATTGATGGAAATACAAGGAATAATAGCCTCAATAATTTGGTACCAATTTGTTCTTATCATGATCCTAAAGATATTAGTGGGTTAAATCCTGAAAAAATTAGGAAGAGACGAAAAAATATTTGTTGTTACTGTAACAAACCATTCATTTCACTTCACCATATTGATGGTGATGTGACAAATGTGAAACCAGATAATTTAGTTCTATTATGTCGAACATGTCATATTAGAAGTGACATAAATTTACATCTTGCTAAGAATAAATTGCAGGAAATTAATAGAGTAAAAACTGTTCGAGATGCGTGGTATGCTTTTCTAACAAATAAAGGTAGTTAGGTAACTATATCATCTATTTTATGGATTATCATTTTTCGATCTTTATGAATGTATTTTACTTTCATCGAATGAAGTTAACCTTT
>JAEOSP010000521.1 GCA_016840305.1 Candidatus Hodarchaeota archaeon | reverse complement strand
TAGGTGAACATGATATAGATATTATTAGTATGGCTGGTACTTCTGCCTTTGGAATATGCACTGCGATTCTTTTCACAGACAATGAAGAGCAAACCCATAGTTTATTACTTCAATTAAACATTCCTTTCAGTACACAAAATGTTCTGGTCGCTTCACTACCTGATGAACCAGGAACGTTTGGAAATTTCGCGCAATTACTTTTTGATCAGGGAATCCGTGTCTCATCATTTTATATCTTGAGATTCACTAAATCAAACGCGCATTACGCATTTTCAGTTGATGAGGCCGATTTTGAAAAAGCTCAAGCCTTTCTTGACGCATCTGGCTTCCTACAAATCACAGAGAACCCAAAAAAATCATGTTAGCTACTCTTAATTGCACCAAAAATCTATTCAAGTTAATTTTTTCCAACTAAAAAACATCGGTGATTTCATGGATGATATAATAGCTGCATATACAGAAGCTTTCGCAACTCCGTTCAACGTTTTCTTATTATTACTTACAATTGGTATGCTCTTATTCTGGTGGAGTGCTCATTGGTGGCAAACACCGGAAAGAGTGAAGAAACGAGCGAAATTTTTTTCTCCAAAAGCGACTCAATATTTACAATCATTTCGAGGAGACGGTCCATTAACAAAAACAGTTGATTTCATTACTCAACAAGTTTGGTTATGGGTTTTTATAATTACTGTTGTTCTAGAGGTATATATGTGTGGTCTTCAGGGTGATCAAGCTTGGCGATACGGAATACCTGTAATTCTTTCGTGGGGAACTAGTATGACTATCCAATTCATTTATCCAGTCATCGTCCCAATAAGATGGAACGATTTTGGCCGAGAGTTGCCTGTTGTGCCTATCAGGCTTCGACAATTCAGACAATCTGACCTAACGAATGGTCTGTTGTACAATGGTCTTCCCAGCAATCATTTTGGTATGATGCTAGCTGGAATTATTTTATCCCTCTTCATCGCTCAAAATAATTCGTGGTACGGTTGGACATGGATTATGCTTCTATTCCTCTTATTAGCACTGTTTTTCTGTGTATCAGTTATTTACCTCGGAGAACACTATATTTGGGATTTAGTAGCATCAATAGTCGTATATGTTCCGATCATGTTCATAGTATTTAATATAGCCAATATTCTCGTACCAATGACCTAAAAATCGTCTTGAAGTGATTTTATGCCCAAGAAAAGGAATTTATCATTCTTGGATACACCGATGATAACAGCTAGGGTGTTCCACCCTCGTAAATCTTTCTATAGAACTGAAAATGATGCTCAAGTCCCATTATGTTTTCAGGTTGAAGAATCTGTCAATGTTTGCGGAATTTTCTACGTATCATCAAAGGAAGCACATACAATCCTTTTTTTTCATGGAAATGGTGAAATTGCAGAGGATTACCAGGAATTAGCTCCAGTATACCGTACAAGAGGAATCAATTTTCTTGTTATGGATTATAGAGGATACGGTGAAAGTACTGGAACACCTTCTTTTTCAAATATGATAAGCGATTCCCACATAATCTTTCAGGAAGTGCAAAGGTTCTTAGCTGAAAGGAATTTCACTGGCCGATTATCAATTATGGGACGTTCCCTAGGATCCGCATGTGCAATTGAGATAGCAGCTCAAAACCAGGATCAAATTGAAAATCTAATTATTGAAAGTGGTTTTGCATATACTTATGAGCTATTTATCAGACTTGGAGTCCCAAAAAGTCTTCTACCAATAGAAAAGGAAGAAGAAGTTTCAGTTATTTCCCTGATGAAAAAAATTAACATACCTACTTTAATTATTCATGGAGAAATTGATTTTATCATCCCAGTGAAAAACGGATATGCCCTATATGAGCATGCTGCTTGTGAGAAAAAAGAATTAGTGATTATTCCCCAAGCTGGGCACAATGATCTTCTTCTTGTTGGTTTTCAACGGTATATTGAAGCTGTTGAATTGCTTATATTTGAAAATTAGCTTCTTTTCATCAAAAATTTTTCATGAAATTACATTAGATAATTGCTGAAAGTTTTTAAAAAAACTATTTCTTTCAAAAAAAATATAGAAATAGATCGGTATGTGAAGTAAATGAAAACTGCCAAGGAATATAAAGAACATTTGTACAATATGAAACCTAACATCTATATCAATGGGGAACAAGTCAAGAGAGATGATCCGAGACTTGCAGGCTCAATGGCTACAATTAGCCGAACTTTTGAAAGCTTCAATGATCCTAAATTGAAAGATTTAATCACTGCAAAGTCGCATATAACTGGTGAACAGATTAACAGGTTTACTCATATTCATCAATCAACAGAAGATCTCTTAAAGAAACAGGATATGACTCGGGAAATTTGCCATTATACTGGCGGTTGTATCTTTCGATGTATGGGTATAGATGCAATGAATGCTTTGTCAGTTATAACAGCGAGGGCTGAAAGGATGACTGAACGCCCTTATCATCAAAGATTTCTCAATTATTTGAAAGAATGGCAAAAAAATGATATTGTAGGTTGTTGTGCTCAAACAGATCCAAAAGGGGATCGTTCATTAAGACCGCATCAACAAGCAGATCCTGATTTATATTTACGTGTAATTGAACATAGAGAGGACGGAATTATTGTTAGGGGTGCTAAGCACCATATTACTGCTGCAGCAGTTGCAGAGGAAATAATTGTTACTCCTACTCGTTTTCTAACAGCTGAAGAGGATGAACATGCTGTATCATTTGCTATTCCTGGAGATTGGGATGGAGTGTATCTTGTTACCCGAGCTTCAAATATGAAACAACGAGAAAATGCTCCTTGCCCAGCTGGGACGTTTGGTGATGTTGAAAATACTGTTATATTTGATGATGTGTTTATTCCAAATGAACGGGTCTTTCTGGGGGGTTATGAAGGAGAACATCAGTTTGGAGGATGGCTTGCACTGTTGTTTGCGTTGTATCATCGTCATAGCTATACAGGATGTAAACCTTCATCAACAGATATAATCTTGGGGTATTCAGCTCTAGTTAGTGAGTATAATGGTATAGAAGATAAAAAACATGTGCAATCAAAATTGGCAGATCTGATTAGTGTCGCAGAACTTGTATATGCAAGTGGAATTGCCGCAGCGTACAAAGCAACCAAAGATGAGTGCGGAACCATGATTCCAGATCCGATGTTTTGCAATGTAGGAAGAAAACATGCAGGAAAAAACTACTATCATGAGCTCGAAACATTAGCAGATTTATCTGGAGGACTTCCTGCAACCCTACCATTTGAGAGAGATTTTTTTGATGAAGAAAAAGTAGGCCCACTACTCCGAAAATACATCAAGCGAAAAGCTGATATTCCTGCTGAAGATGTGTACAAGCTCTATAGAACTCTTTCTGATGTACTTTGTTCATCTATAGGAGGGGTAATATCAGTGGCTGGATTGCATGGAGGAGGTTCACCTGTCATGGAGGATATTGCCATTCTCAAGCAATATGATCTTGATTCAAGAAAAACAATTGCTAAATATCTATCGGGTATTACGGATAAGAAGTAGGAAATTTGATTGAGTGAAACTTTTATACCATTATAATGGTGTAAAGGAATTCAATAACAGAATAAGAATCCTATTTTCTTCAAAAGAGTGAGTAAGAAATGAAATTTGAAAATCTTCATTTTCCAGAAGCACCTCTGATTTCAAGTAATATCCCAGGGAAGAAAGCTCTGAAAATTCTTTTAAAACAAGAAAAAATAGAAGGAAAAGCAATATCCTATCCAAAAGCTATTCCATTAGTTATAGCAGAGGGAAAAGGGGCGACAATTAAAGATATTGATGGTAATATCTTCATAGACTTTTTTGCAGGTGCAGGGGTGGTTGCATTAGGATATAATAATCCAATAATATTGGATGCAGTTAAAACGCAGCTTAATAAAATCACTCACACATTAGATTTCCCCACTGAGGTAAGAATAACCTTAGTTGAGAAAATCCGCGAAGTATTACCTGGAAAATTGAAGGATAATATGAAAATCCAATTTGGAGGTCCTACTGGATCAGATGCTGTGGAAATGTCTCTTAAATTTGCAAAGAGAATTAACCAACGGCAGAGCTTCATCTCCTTTGAAGGAGCATATCATGGAATGACTGCAGGAGCATTATCCCTAACGTCTGGAAGATTTTGGAAAGAACACTTCATCCCGTTATTACCCGAAATCCACTTTCTTCCGTATGCATACTGTTTCAGATGTCCATTCCAAAAAGAACCAGAAAATTGCGATTTATTTTGTGCACAATATTACGATCGCAAGCTAAATGATCCTCATTCTGGACTAGTGCTACCCGCAGGAACCATAGTAGAGCCAATTCAAGGCGAAGGAGGTTCTATTATCCCACCCAAAGGATTCATCAAACAAATTGAAGAAATAAGTCGTAAATATGATATTCCAATAATTTTTGATGAGATTCAATCTGGTTTCAGTAGAACGGGGAAATTCTTTTCATTCGAACATGATAACGCAACTCCAGATATTATCACGATGTCTAAAGCACTTGGTGCAGGCTTTCCATTATCTGCAATAGCATATCGAGACGAATTCGATGAAAAAAACATCTGGACTAAAGGAGCTCATATAGGAACGTTCCGAGGGAATGTTACAGCTATGGCTGCAGGTGTTGCTACTATCGATTTCATAAACAAAAATGATTTAACTAATTATACAAGTGATTTAGGACGGTATATGCTACAATCGTTGGAAAAAATTCAAAAAAATTCCTCTATTATTGGTGAAGTTCGTGGTAAGGGATTAATGATAGGATTAGAAATAGTAACCGATAAGGAGACTAATAATCCGTCAGAAGAGTTGGCTAGACTGATTAGATTAGAAGCGTTCAACAGAGGGATTATTTTAGAAATAGGTGGCCATTATAATAATGTTGTGCGAATACTTCCACCTTTAATCATTACAAAAGATTTAGTAGATATTGGAATTGAGATTTTAAAGACAATTTTTGAAGATAATGAAGGTTTACTAAACAAAGAGTAAACCATGACTAGATTTGTCGGACAAAAATGATCATGTCTATTATTCTAGTGAAAAGCTAGTATAAATCTAGCATAAAACTCCATTGCTTTGACTAATTGATCAATAGTCACTTGATCTTCTGGAGTGTGGGCATGTTCTTCCTTCCCAGGACCAAAACCTATTGTCGGAATATTATAAATCCCCTTTGTCGCAGCACCATTTGTCGAGAACGGCCAATACTTAAGGGGAGGTTCTTGATGAAACTGAGTACGATAGACCTTTATAGCGTGTTGTACCAAAGGATGTTCTTGATTCATTGTCCAAGATGGGTAGTAAGATTTAAAAGAAAATGACTTATCCTTACTAATTTGTTTTGTATATTCTGGAATATAGATTTGCGCATGTGCAGTTTTGACTGATGAGAGTCTTTTTAGTTGAGCAATGGCGGTTGCATCAGATTCGTTGGTACCTAATCGACGATCAACATGGATAACCGTTTTGTCAGGCGTTGCATTGATGTTCGGACTACTTGATCGTATATCTGTCACAGAAATTTGAGATTTTCCAAATAAGGGGTCTACTGGCATATTTTCCTGTAAGTCCTTTATATCCTCAATTATCGACAACATTTTGTAAATAGCATTGGTTCCTAGATCAGGATTTGCTCCATGAGCTGAAATACCTCCAGTCTCTATTTTGAAATCAACTCGTCCTTTTTGCCCTATCGCGATCTCAAGATTCGTTGGTTCTGTTAATATTACATAATCTGGTTTAATTCCCTCAACATCAATCAAATATTGCCAATTTAGTCCTTCATGTTCCTCTTCACGAACTGAACCGACAAATATTATCTCTAAACCTCCTGGAATACCAATCTCTTTTATAATATCTATTGCAAGTAATGCGGATGCAAGACCTCCTTTTTGGTCAGAAGCGCCTCTACCATAGATTATACCATTATCAATCTCTCCACCAAAGGGATCATGGTTCCACTGATCAGGATTCCCAACATCTACTGTATCCATGTGACAATCAAAAGCAATAGAGCGTTTTCCTTTTCCCAATCTCCCACAAATGTTACCCATTGCATCAATGATAATATCATCAAACCCAATACATTCTATCATGTCGTTAACACAATTTCTTAGAGCATTTTCCTTTCCTGACGGTGAGGGGATAGTTATTAACTTCTGTGTGAAGTCTAGCATCCGATCTTTCGTTTCATTAACTAAAAGTTGAATTTTATCTGGCATAATAACGTCTCCGTTAACTAAACTATTAATAAAGATGAATTTCGAATTAATCATTAATAATTAAATTCTCTTATAGTGAAATCTGTGAAATTTCTAATCTAATTAAATACTCTCTATAAATTATTCTATGAGAAGAAAACGCGTAAAACAAAATCTTTACTGCTTAATTCCTCAGTTTTTTTACTCTTTGAATACTGATTTTAGAAAAAGGTATGATCCTCCAAAAAAGAATACAATTCCAACTAATATTAACATAATTAAGTCATTTAAAACATATTTGAATTCTAAATTGATTATCAACGTTTTCCGAATTAATTCGCCTGCAGAGAAGAATGGATTGATATGCCAAAGTTGAATATCTCCAAATAGGGAGATTCTAGGAAGAGGGATAAAATTTCCAGTCAAAAAAGACATTGGTATCGCAATAAGACTCGGTAGATAAGTAGACATCTGACCATCAGTTATCGCAGCAAAACCTAGACTAATACCTAATAGAGGAAGGGTAACGAACATAGTCATTAATAACACGTAGAAGTATTGATGATATCCCTGGAATGGAAATCCTAGGACAAGAATCGTTGGGATAATTACAATCATCGTAAGTATGCTTGTAAAAATTTGTGTTAAACTTAATCCAGCAAGAAAATCTCTTGTAGAGAATCTAGATAACTTCAATCGATCAATAGTTCCATCTTCGCGCTCATATCCAATGATTCCTGCAACACCAGTGGATGATGAGATAATTGTAAATATTAGGAAAGCAGGGACGTAGATATCAAATTCAGTAAAAGCCAACGTCGTTATGTGTTCCTCTTCTATAGACATTTTCCCAGGTTGATCCACTCCGCTCATCCAATAATGATCAAGGTAGGTGTTTAGCATTTCTTGTAATAGAGTAAATGATTCAGAAAATCTCGCGTATGTGTAATCGCCTATGATTTCAATAACAGAAGCCGAATAATAGTAATCCGTATTATTTAATATTAACACATTCTCAGTAACATTCACTCTATAATTTAATCCAGCTATTAGAGTGTGTGAAAAGTTTTCAGGAATAATAATGCACATAGATATGAAACGACTCTGTATAGCAGTACTAGCTTTTTGAGAATCAGAATAAGGAATGTAATTAAATCTTTTATCTTCTCCAATAGGAACTAGTGACGCAGTACCATTAGAATTTTCAATAAAATGAGTTCCAAAACCATTTAAGAATGGAGAACCTTCCAAAGTATTTGAAGGGATTAAAGATTCCATAATTGGTATTAAACTCGAATTAAAAATTGGAATTCTATCTTTATTCATAACTCCTACCGAATAAGTATTTCCAGTGTCACCAATTACCACAAAAGAGCTTTCATCACCATAAAGCCATGCTATCCCCACAATAAACAGGACCGGAATAAGAAATATAATACTCATACGTCCTGCATTACGAAATGTTTGCTTCATGCACCTTTTGTAGATTAAGATTGCTTTTCTAATTTGCATTCACACCCGTTTAAATCTAAAGTACGCGAATATCAGAACAGAACCTCCAAAGTAGAGGAGAGATAAGAACAGACTCATCGTCAAATCAGGAATAATTTGTGCGAAGGAAAAATCAAACAAAATCACTTGCCTTAATGCGTTCACAGTATGAGTAAGGGGTAATAAATCCCATAATAGAAAATCACGCGGGAATCCACTAGCAGTAGGAAATATGTTTGGTATTATCACAAATTTTGGAATATCAATAAATGCACCACTCATAAATGCGCAGAAAGGAGCTCCAAATCCCAGTATTGATCCGACAACGTCTTCATTTGAAAAAAAAGCTGTGGTAATATATAGCAAAAAAAGACAGAAGGGAAAAATTGTTAGACTAATAAGAAATCCGAGAAATAGATCTCCAACGGGATTAAAACCCATTAATACACAACTAATGAAAAGAATTGCTGATTGAACAATCATTACAGGTATTTGTATCAATATAGAACCAAAGAGATATGTGGTTGGTGATATGGATGATAAATGTATCCTATCGAATGTCTTATTCTTATTTCTGAACTCCATACACACAAACATAGAGGTAAGAGATGGTTGGACTATAATTCCAAAGGCTATAAGACCAGGTATTGATAAATCAAATAATGAATACTCTGGGATTGAAACTAGATATTCCTCATTCATTACTAGAGTAATACTCCCACCAGGCCCACCGAATAATTTGGCAATTCCTTGATAATCATATATTATCGAATGCACGACGGAATTTGCTAGTTTATAGCTGATATAATTTGAATCTCCTTTAATTATAATGGTTTCATTTATATCTATAGGAAGATCAGGAGTGTTTGGAAACTCAGATTGTATTATATCATGGAGAAAGAAACCATACGTATTATTCCAGTAATTATTTAGCATCGATACAGAGGCATTTGAAAATTGTGGAGAGAATATCAAAACAAGGTCAAGGTTTCTTGAATATAATCTCTCTTCTGCTTCTTTACTATCGTTGATGATAGAAATCTTGAAAATATTTGGAGCCTCGGTTTCATTTACATATGTGATATTTCCCAACATGTCTATGAATTCAGCTGCAAATCCTTTCTCAAGTACAGTTGATGAATGAAATGAGGAGTAACTGTCACCCATAATTGTTTCATTAGAAAATAATTCCACAATATCATTTGAGAGTCCAGCGTCTTGATTGATAATCCCGATGGAAAAAGTCTGTGTTATTCCTACAGGTGAAGCAGAAAAACCGAACCAATACAAACCAATAAAAAATAAGGGAAATACTATTAGATATGGTATGGTCCATTTACTCCTAACAATCTGAATACCCATTCTTTGAGCAATTCCTATTACTTGAGTCAATGACACCCTATTAACTCCTTTAACTTCTTAAACTTCTTCCAGTTAAATGAATGAAAACATCTTCCAAAGAAGTGTTCCTAATTGACATATTTTCGATGTTAAGACCATTATCCTCAAGAAAGTTTAGAATATGACTAAGTTTAGGTATTAAATCTAAAGCACGAATCTGAATAAGATTTTGAGATAAAATTCTTGTATCTTCAATGATAAATTTGGACTCATCCGACTTTAAATCCTCTAATATGGGTAATAATTCTGAATCATCGTGAACTCCCCCAAGATATAGTTCAACAATATCTCCTTCACCAATAGAAGCCTTTAATGCTCTTGGATTGTCAAGAACTAATATTTTTCCATTATCAATGATTGCAACGCGATCAGCTAAGCGATCAGCTTCCTCAATATAGTGTGTAGTCAAAATTACGGTCTTTCCTTCCTTAGGAAGATTTTTTATTAATTCCCATACGACTTTTCGTGATTGTGGGTCTAAACCAGGGGTTGGTTCATCACAAAGAACGATCGTTGGATCATGGACTAAGCCTAAAATCAAGTTTAGCCTTCTTTGTTGCCCCCCAGAGAGATTCTTCACTAATTCTTTCCGTTTATTTTCAAGTCCTATCTGCAATATAAGTCTATCAATTCGTTTCTTTGCTTCTTCTTTCGGAATATCATAGATTTTAGCTAAAAACCATAAATTCTCTTCAACCGTAAGATCAGAATAGAATGTTAATGACTGGGGGATAATACCCAGTAAGCGTTTGACATTTTTTCCATGTTCATGTAGACTTTTACCAAGAATTTCTACCTGTCCCTCATCAGGTGTTAATAAACCAATTATCATCCGCAAACTGGTCGTTTTTCCGGCACCATTAGGTCCTAGAAATCCAAAAATTTCATTTTCTCTAATATGTAAACTGATTCCATCTACAGCTTTTACAACATTTACTCCCCTACCATAATATTTCTTTAAATTATAGACTTCTATTATATTTCCCAAATGAACTACTCATCTCCTTGATTCCATTCTTGGAGTTGTTCTATACCCCACTTCAAAGCTTGTTTAAGCATTTCATTATAGAATTGTAATCCTATAATCTGTTCTTGTACTGCTTGTTGAATATTGTCTTCTAAGTCAGTACTATGAAGATTATCAAATCTCTCAATAATTATCTCATTTCGATCCATAAAGAATTTGAAAATGTTGAATAATAGTTCATTCCCTTTAACAGAATGGTATGTATAGCCTAGTTTGTGAGATCCTCGCTTCTCAATTGTTCCATATTGCTCACAGATTTTGATGAAGCGATTTATGGAAGAAACAGAAATCGGATATTTGGACTCGGTTGAAAAGAGATCCTTTAACTTCAGCGAGATACTCAGCTGAGTCCATGATTCCCCTTTATCTGTAGATTCTAAATAAAGAAGTCCATCTATCCATCCACATACTCCAGGTAAGCCAT
Organism: Candidatus Hodarchaeota archaeon; assembly: GCA_016840305.1. Next base: position 5,353 of record JAEOSP010000521.1, on the reverse strand, counting down.
AATCCTCGTAAAAATCTGCGTAAATGTTCAAAAATTGTTTTTTTTGATTGTTTATATCATGTCCATCGACTGACAATCAAAGAACTCCAATTAAAAGTATAATTAATTCCTCTAATAAAATTTTCTATTTTTCGAAATCCAAAATTTCAGGTTTACAATAATATGAATAATTAAGTTGAAAGTCATTGCTAGAGAGTAATGTGTAACATTAAAAAAAACAGAAAAAAGGAGGGAAGACGATTTAGGTCTCATACTTGAATGAAAGCTTAAATCTAACTCTGTACGCTACAATTTTTCCTTTCTCAATTTTGCAGTCCTGTTTAACTACTTCCGCAATCCTTAAATCACGGAGAGATTTTGCAGCGTCACTTACTGCACTTTGAATGGCGTCTTCAAACCCTTTGGGACTACTTCCAACTAATTCTATCAATTTATAGGTGCTTTCCATTTTAATCACTTCTTTTTTGAAGTTAAATAATAGAAGTTGCAAATCACCTAAAAAAGTCTTTCTGATGAATTACACTGAAGATGATGAATCTATAAAAGGGGTCCTATGGCATTAAAAGGTAGGTAGATTAGCATTAAGTTGACTAATTAAAATAATTATCCTTTGAATCGTAAAGTATTGCTATCCCATTGATAATCTGTTGATTCTTCACCTGATAGTTCAGCGGCAAATTGAATAATTGGCAAAAATTTATTTGCTGACAATGAAGCCCCACCAATAAGCCCTCCATCAATATCCTCAATGGAAAGTAATTCTTTAGCATTATTCGCATTCATACTTCCACCATAAATAATGGGAATTTCTTGAGCCAAAGGAGTTCCAAATTCGTTCTTTAACCATTCTCTAGTGATTCCATGAGCTTCTCTTGCTTCAACAGGGGTAGCTGGCCTGATCTCTGTATCTGGATTTAAATATTTATTATTAATAGCCCAAACTGGCTCATAAGCAACAATGATCTGCCTCATTTGAGTTGTAGTTAACCCTTTAAGACTCCCAGATAATTGTTGATGCAAAATTTCCGTAGTCTGATCTAATTCTCGCTCTCTAGCAGTTTCACCAATGCATAGGACAGGTGAAATATTGTGATCAAGAGCTTTAAGCAGTTTCGAACGAATTAATTTGTCCTGTTCACCAAAAATTCGTCGTGGTTCCGAATGGCCTAAGAGTACATAACGACATTTAGCGTCTAGCAGAGATAGCGCAGAAATTTGTCCTGTAAATGCTCCCTTATCGTGAGTGTACATATTTTGTCCAGCTAAATGTAAGCGTGTTTCCTTTATAGATTGACTGACGGGATATAACGCGTTGAATGATGGAGATATGAACACTTCAACTGTAGAAATTGATGATATTCCACGAGCTATTTCCTGTGCAACTCTCACAGACTCGTTGACAGTAACGACTTGCATTTTCCAATTTCCCCCAATTACATAACGCCTCATATAGAAATACACCTATCTAATTGCTATTTCTTTCATCCATAATTTCATTTCGCTTCTTTTTTAATCTACAACGGTTAATATCTCAAAGAAAGAGGAATAAACCGAATTATATCTTTTTCAAAGACTTCTATCCTGAAATAACGTTATTTGCTTTTCGGTGAATTCTATTTTGAAGTCTTTAAATAACTGGGGGCTTATATTTTTCCTTTATCTCATCATAATTCTTTGTTAATACAGTCAAGAAGTCCCCTGTTAAGTCCAATAATTTGCTTGCACTGTTTGACGACAGATTAATTTGATAGGTCCTGTCTAGTCTATTGCGTGAATAAACAAACCATGTGATTGGATTTGTTAATCTACTTCTGAATTCTTCTCCAGTTTTTTCAATAGCCTCTACAGACCAAATATGTTTTTCATCCGAGTTGGCTCCCCACATTAATGGGTATACAAATCGTCTCGCATCATCCTTTCTGAGTAATAATTGGTCTTCTGTTATTCTTGTATTGACGATAGATTGCCCTAAGAACTTACTATTTGATACCAATAGTAGATTTCCAGTAGGTAAGGTCATTTTTGTATAGTTAACTGTTATCTCTTTTACACGTCCTTCTACTTTACTATCAGGAAGAATAATATAATCACCAATTAAGAAAGGACGTGTTGCCATAATATAAAGTCCCGACAAAAAATTTCCCATTGTAGTTGTCGATGCAAAACCTATCGCCGTTCCTAAAATAGCTGTTATTCCTAATAATGTACCTTGGAATGCTGGAAAGTTGTTTAAATAGGCGATAATACAAAATGGAATAATTGTCATTCTTCCTAGCACTCTTAAAGTGTTAATGACAGTTTTAGTCATTTTCGGCTCTAAAGTTTTTAGCATTGAGCCCCATATTAGAAATAAAAGCATTGCAACAAATATCCAAATCAGAAACTGGATGAACAAATTGAATACAATATTATAAGTGCCCATGGAAGTTGCTTCATCAACGGTCGTAACTAGAAGTTCATCAAAGCCAAAGTTGTGTAAAGAAATAATTACTACTAAGAAAATCAAATAGACAAAAGAGAATAAGAGCTGCTTTTTATTTATCCTCATATTTATCACATTTTTTCGATATATTCCAAACTTTGAGATGGTCTATATTCTAAGTAAATTGAAGCAATTTAAATGTTAAAGGATATATAAATTTTCTGACTTCCATTTCCTGAATTTCAACAGCAGCTACATTATGGGAGCCGGAATAATCAAAATTAAAATCTTAAAAATGAACCTTATACTTACAGTTGATACTAGAGGACCTCAAATGTTTATATTCCAACACAATCACCTAAATTTCTGAATAATTGTATTGAATGTGAAGAAACAGTTCCTAATAAATTCATTCACACTATTATTACTCTTTAAACCTGATTGATTATGGTGAGAATAATTACTACTTATGAAAAAAGAATTCCAATCCACAGACGCAGAAGAAATAATTAAACGAATATTTTTCCTTAAGATAATCTATTCATAATCAATTAGGGTAACAGAAATTTTTCCTACCAGAAAATTAAAAAAGGGCTAGACTACTTATCAAGTGTGAGAAGGCTACGCTCAATAGTATTGGCATTTAAACAGCTCAAGAATGCCTTATTATTATTTAGTGGAACTGTAATTATCGGTACTACCATTTTTCACTTCTATTATAACTCAGGATTTGATTCATTATATTCTGGAATGATAATTGATGATATCTTAGCAACTATTGCGCTATTACTGTCTCTAGAAGTATATAACTTTCCTTATAGTGGTAGTCTCATATTGAAATTATTCTGGGTAGTGTATCCTTTTCTTGGTTTGTGCATTATCGGTATTGGGCTTCTGGAGTTTGGATCTATCGTATTTACTTATAGATATAGACTCGAAGCATGGAACTCATGGTTGGCAACAGATATGGAAAATCATACTATTCTTGTAGGGTTAGGAAATGTGGGCACTAGGGTCTTAAATGAATTAAGAGAAGACAACATATTGACAACGGTTATCACATTACAAGATTCTAATACATCAGAATTTGTTCAGGGTCTTTTAGAAAATAATACTATCGCTGTCGTGTTTGGTGACGCGACACAGCGATCTGTTCTAGTAAAAGCCAATGTTAAAAAAGCCAGGGCACTAATATCTGTAACAAACGATGAGTTAGTAAATTTTAAGATTGCTACAATTGCCAAAGAAATGAATCCTAAATTAAGAACTGTTATCAGAGCTTTCGATGCTGCTTTTTCGGAAAAAGTAACAGATCTCTTTGATATTGATGCAGCTATTTCTACATCCGCAATTGCAGCACCTGCCTTTGTAGCAACTAGTTTTGATGATGGTATTATTCAAACGTTGAAATCAAGAGGGGGAACTGAAATGCATCTAATGGAAATCTGTCTTACACAAGGTAAATTTCCTACGAATGTTCAGTATCTAGAAAAAACCTTCAACATTACAATTCTAGCCATTAATAAGCAAGCTCATCCTGAATTGTCAGATATAATAAAAAAAGAAACAAAATTGTTAGTTTTAGGGGATATAGAAGAATTAAGGAGATTAAAGAAAGCCTATTGTCAATAATGGAATAACAATTTGCTTGCTACTATAGCTTCATAGTTATCAGTAAGTTATTATTTTCAAAGTTTTTCTTATTTTTCCATCTGGTCAAAGGAGAAATTATTATGGAAATCGAATTTAATGGCATTTCAGGGGAATCTTTGAGAGAAATCTGTAATTCCCACAACGTAAAAGCTGATATTTTACCATTAGCAGCCCGTGATACAGTTTGTGTGCGAGAAGAAGTACGTGAATTCGGAGGAGGATCAGGTACCTATATGGCTGAAGAATCGTGTTGCAGAGGATACTATTATTGCGGTCATTATAATTGTGGCAGAACTTCAAAAGCCCCATCGACTTACACTCGGGGAAGAGGTAGTGGTGGAACCATTGGAGGATCAAGAAAGGGTCGTTCTTCAAATAACTGCAGCGGGAGCGATTGTCCTTCAACTGGTAATTGTGATTCTAGTAGTGATAGTTCTGGGGCTATTGTGATATTTTTCCTTATTGTCATACTCTTCTTTGCTATAATCTATTTTGGACCCGTTTTAATCCCGATTTTAGCTGCAGGGGTTGAATTAGTACTTGCAATATTTTTTGGATTGTTCAATGTACTCTCGTTTGGTATTTTTCGTAATAAATTCAAAAGAGTCTTAGTGCACATCTCAGACGTTTCTACTGAAACAACACATAAGATTATTGTTGATGCTGCAAGTTTTGGTGGTTTACCAAGGAGATATAATCCTAAATATAATTCTAATGGCTTTTGGTTACTAAGAACTGGAGCTTATCTCTTCTTTCCAAGTTTAGTAGCAACTTTGCTTGTGCTATATCTGCAACCAGATAATGGTCTTTTGTTCAGACTACCAATTACAACCTTTATAACAGCAATTGTGTTGATTTGGATCGGAAATTACCTGGTTATTCGAAAAGCAAAAGAGGTAGCTACTGCTAACTTTTAGATCTCTCTTATAATTGATCTATGGAATAAAAAAGATTGACAGTATTTCGGTTAAGGGATATTATTTATTATAACCAAGTTTTTTCTCCATTTAAATCGAAATTATAGATACTTGTAACTCCTTTTTCTCTTGATTATTATGTTTTCTAAATGGAAATTACTTCTCATATTTTTAAGGATAGCAAACTAGTCTAGCTAATCAGAGATGATTACATATGCGTAGGAAGAACTTGTTCCAAATTTTACTGATTTTTTCTATAGGATTGACATTTTTTGGGGAATTCCCCATAAATAAAATGAATTTGGTAAATGGGAGTAATAAAGATCAAATATCACCTTCACCGAGATGGGGGCATGATATG
>JAEOSP010000520.1 GCA_016840305.1 Candidatus Hodarchaeota archaeon | reverse complement strand
TTTTCTTGTCCTCTAAATCAAGTCCCCAAGGCACTAGTTGATGAATACCTGGAGAGAAATCCTATTATGAAGCAAGCTTGGCAAAAATCCGGTTATAAGCTAGGGTAACGAAATAAATTTCAATGATAGCACCAATACCAGCACAAAAATAAAAAAAGGTCTGTGTCTTACTCATTAGTTATTGTACGATCATGTAATCAGCTAATGGGTATTAATTGTTGATTAACGAAATTTTCTAAACCCGTACACTTTTTCTGTATTACCTCAGCTAGATCCTCATCAACATCTCTATATAATTCATAAACTACCTTCTGTTGCTTTATATCTCCCTCAAATTCCCAACGCCCAATTACTTGATCATTTAGCCATATGGACGGTCTAATCTCACCTGAAGTATTAGCTCCCGTCGTTTGGATTGGATTATTTTGTAAAGGCCAATAATTTTGACGCGTTCGCGGGAAGATCCGTTCTTTAATCTCCGATCCCAAATACCATGACCGCTCAACAAATGCTTTGGGAAAATGATCCTCATAAGGTAGGAAATGGACTACCGGATAATATTCCGAATCGAACGAAATTGCTGTCTCATAATCCTCTTTTTGCATATAATATTGGATATCTTCAATCGATATTTCATGCAACTCTTCTGATAGATTCACAAAGGCCTTACGTGTCTGTGATTTTGTAATATTGAGCCACCATGCGGCATCATCAATTGAAACAGGACCGTTAATCTGAATATACTTCATCAATAGTTCTTCTAAGGCTTCTTGTTGTGACATTTCTTGTAAATTGACAGGTAACCAGTCGGATAGAAGGGTGTACGATGTCAATGAACTCCTTGCTTTCGTTGCGGATGCTCGTACGACCAATCCTTTAGCCATGGCAAGACGCAATATTGGGGTAAATATGTCTTTAATTTCTGATAATTGTTTTTTTATGTCTGTTGCTTTAAGTGTTTGTCCTTTCAAGAGTTTACAAAGTTCATTGACCATCTTTTCAGAGTTAATGCCCTTTAGCATTTTTTTAACATTCGTATCCTTGTGAATAAACTCAAAAAATGGTGGTCCTAACGCATTGAGAATTAAAGCAACATTGTCCTCGTGTATCGCAAATACGGTTCTCCGAAATGCATGAAGCCTTACAAGTCTGTCCCCAGAATTGAATGCATCAAAAACCTTACGTGCATCAAATTTTCCAATTCGGGCAAATGCAGAAAGATAGGGGGTCCAGTAATCGGTAGAGTGGAACCCGAGTTGAGTTTTTAAAACCACAAAAAAATCTTCATAAGTGCGTTCGAGTAATCCTTGTTTCCGCAATTGATTAATCCGAAGTTTTTGTATCTGCTCCTTTAACATGAATCCAGTTTTGGAATTATGAAAATTTAACGATATGTGTTAAATAAGAGTTATAGAAGATCAGCGTAGATTAATAAAAAAGCGGTACAATAGGTTGCCACCTAATTTTCGCTGAGATTTTTATTGAGAAACAGAAAAAAAGGATCCTCATGAAAGTTGTACATAATACAAAAAACGTCGTTTCTTTCCAGACTCTATAAGTTGCAGATTACTAATATTTTCTTCAATTAGATCAGAATAGATGTCAAGATTCCCTTCCACTTGGAATTCTGTTTTCAGTTCAGCTGCCACTTCTTGTTGTCTTCCTCGAATTTCATGTTCTTCTTTCGTATAATCCCATGTTTGGAAGGATAATTCGTGTTTTTTTAATGCCTGAGCAAGGATTGTATTCTTTGGTGATATACAAGTGGAATTAAACATGTTCGATGCACCATAGAATAATCCCATTTGTCCCCGGGGAGTCAACAGTGTCTTTAGTTGGCCAATGGTGTCTTCCAGGTTTTCAGCAAATTGTAATGAATCTATAGCGATGATAGTGTCTATTGTAGCCGGAGATAATGAGAGAGTGTTAATATCTCCTTCCAAAAATTCTATGCTGTCTTTAATATCTCGTGTCCGGGCTCTGGCGCGCTTAATCACTTCAGATGCAATATCAACCCCTACGATATGCGCCTGAGTTAAATCGGCAATATATTCTGTTATTTTTCCAATTCCACATCCTAAATCAAGTACGATATTTTCACTTGTTAAATTGAGCAATTCCAATAATTTTCCTAATTGTGACTGATCCATTACATTGAATTGCCCGAGATCTATCCCAAAAACGCGCTTACAAAAGGAAGAATAGGCTTTACTCTTCTCAC
>JAEOSP010000519.1 GCA_016840305.1 Candidatus Hodarchaeota archaeon | reverse complement strand
TCAACTCCGTCATTACTCCCCAATGGTGACTTACTCATCATTCGAGTTATTGGAAAATCATGTTTCAATATCAAGTAATTCCTTTACAAGTTGTACCTTCTTATCAATATCAGCTTGTCTTGTTATCATTATTCTTTGAGCTTGTGGAGAACCAGCTCCGTGAAGAGACTCAGTTTTATAACTAACGGCTGCTAAACCCATTGAAAGGTTTTCAATAAACCGTAAAAGTTTATAACGATCAATCACTGGGTTATCGGGACTAGTTGAAAGATACTTTTTCAAGAGGGGACCGATTGCTTCAGAATCAAAGTCTGCATGAGACGGAAGTGTGCAAATAATTCCACCAGCAAGATCTTCCGCTAATCGACCAATTTCATAAGGAAAACGGGTAACATTTTGTTTATTGATGTTTGCTAACAGCATATCCATTTCATAGTTACCAGCTGGTCGTTGAAATCCTTTAACACTGCAAGCTACGGCACAAGACCAGAGTGTTTCATTTAGATGAATCATTTCGACTAATTTGTCTCTTATATGTGATGCATTCTCTACACCGTTATATTTAGCACACAGAGCGGCCGCACCTATGAGGACATCACCGACTCCAGTTTTACAGGCATAAGATTGACGATGATAACCAGCAAAACGATTAACTAATTCTCCAGCATAATTTACTTCGCCTTTCATGAAAATATGTTCATTTGGGATGTACACATCGTCAAAAATAACAAAAAGTTCTTGACCACCATATTTCCAATTTCCTGTATCTAAATTAGAATCCTCCAATTTCCGAGTATCAGAAGATTGACGCCCATAAACCATTTTAATTCCAGGAGCATTTGTTTCTATTCCAAAACTAATAGCATAATCCTCTTCACCTGATCTCAAAGATAGAGTTGGCATGATTAATGCCCGATGAGAGTTTAAAAACCCAGTTTGATGAACTTTTGCTCCTCGGACAATAATACCACTTTCTTTTTCATTCACAATATGTAAGAAAGCATCAGGATCGGGTTGATCAATGGGTCGTTTTCCACGATTTCCCTTTGAATCAGTCATTACTCCTGCCACCATTAAATCTTGGTCTTGTACTTCACTCCAGTAAGCTTTGAATCGTTCATGATAATTAGTATCGTATTTTTGGTCTATTTCATAAGTTGTGCTATATAATGCGTTCGCCGCATCGAATCCTACACAACGTTGAAAACAACAGGAAGTTTTTTGACCCAATAACCTTTGCATTTCAACTTTTTTTAGTAAATCATCAATTGATTGGTGAATGTGGGTAAATCTGTTTATAATAGAGCCTGTTAAATGTGATTTGGTTGTCATAATTTCTTTATACTCTTCATTCTGAGCTAATTGGTAGATTTTTTTTACTGTATTAATAGAAGGATAAATTATTTTATAGTATGGATGTTTCCAGAATTCTGTTATTAATTCTCCAAACATAAAAAGTTTAACTTCCCTCTTGAGGCTATCTTCATATTCTTCAGGGGTTTTTAATGGCATAGCTATATCTCCATCATGAAACACGAATTTGTTTATGCGTTGTCTCCTGTAAGGATAATATGATTATATAATATAATATGATTCGTTCAATATCAAGTCTGAATTTAAGTATGAAGGGAACCGTAGGAACTTCAAAATATCAATTCATTTATAATCTGCTTATAAAAGATTACTTTTTTCAATTTCGGATATAAAAGGTGTGTGACTTATCTATTTATGACGAGGTCACACAAGATGAGAACAAAGATTTTTCATCCCCAATTAAAAGGATTCATACTGATATCAGGAATATTACTAATATCAGTTTTTACATTATTACCGATTCAAGCAGTCAACCATTCAACGACAACAACAATTTTACCTAGCAAAAGCGTTGTAACACCCGATGATCAAGTTCTTTTCTCGATTTTCGTCTATTCAGGCTTTGATCCTGTACCTTTTGGACAATTACGTTTACTAGATATAGAAACTGGTGAAACCTTAGATACAATAATGGTTAATGGTACGGTAGTGGTCCCTTGGGTAATTACAGGTTCATTGGGCTTTCACTCCTTCCGTGCTTCATATCTGGGATTTCAAAATTATGATCCATCTTTTGGGGAATGTGAGGTAATTTCTGAAGATATAAATCCTGGAGCCAGGGAAACATCACTATTTCTAACAGTAAATACTACTAATGTTTATAAAAACGCTTCTTTACATTTTAATATCGCTTTATACATACATTATAGATACTGGTTTCAAGGAGGGTATGTTACAGTTAAAAATAAGAATTTAACTGGATCACCCATCATTTTCACATACGGACCCTTAGAGAATTACTATCCTGGAACTGATCCTGCGATTTTATATCTCGAATTCAATTATCAAGTTCCAATTTTTTCTTCATTGGGAAAAAACCAGTTTGTATCTGAATATACAGGGAGTTCAGCAAGTAGTACGGCCCCATGTACATCTGATATCGTGAAAGTTGATGTATTAAGTTCAGGTTATTTCATCGCGCAATCAATCAACGCATCAACGGTACTACGATCGGAAGAAGTAGTGGAAATAAATACTACAATCATTGGTGATAATCCAACAGGACTAATGATGCGTGTGTACTATACTAGGGATTTAGAGTTAATTATCATCTCTGAAGTCACTTTACAAAGTCGAAATCATGATATTACTTTTTCCCCAAATAGTTCTACTTCTTTAGGGGAACTAGTAATTATCACTGAATTGTTCAATCAGCAAGGAATAGTTTATGCTAATAATTCTGAAACAATAATAATTCTAGATCATGCGCAAATTTATCACTCTCTAAACGCATCAGAATATAATCAAAATGATACCATACGTATAGAAGTATATGTAACTCAGGAAGATATTCTTACTATTCCTGTAGATTGTCAAGTTGAGCTAGTTGATTTTGATGATGGTAATGTCTCGTTATCGAATAAATCTACTAATTTTGATGGCTTCGTTGTCTTTACATATGTTATCCCAGAAAATGCTAGCATAGGAAGCCATAAATTTGGTTTAAGAGTGTTTAATATTTCTAATCCTTATATCCTAGAAATAATGACCGAAGTCATCGTACCCATTAAGGGAGTGATTGAACTTGACTTAACATATGAGAGAGGGGGGATAAATCGTGGTACTTACACAGAGATTCAAGTAACTGTATTATCAGGAGGAGTTACATTGAATGAAGGGTTAGTGGATCTCCTTTATCAGAATAGTACAATAATAGAAACCGAAAATTGTGTTGCAGGATTAATTTTCACCCTTTTTATCCCAGATAATCATCCACTTGGCACTATTTCCTACTTAGTTCATTATTACGGCTCTTCTCTATATGATGAAAGTTACAAAAACTTAAACCTGACAATTTTTTCAAATCCCAGTATTGACTCCTTAGGACAAAACAGCTCTGACGCTATAAAAGGGCAATCTGTCCGTTTTTGGGGATATTTTTCAGATGAAATCGGAACACCTCTAGATGATCAATACATATCGATATTCGATCTGACTACTGGGGAGGAAAAAGGATTCGTTCTAACAAATGACCAAGGTATGTTTTTCTATGATTTTTATATAACTCAATCAACTCAAATAGGTGTCCATATAATTGAATTCACATTTTCAGGCAACTTAGGTAATTATCTTCTTCCCTCTGCAAATAAACCAATAGCTTCAATAACAGTACGACCACCCCTCTCAATAATGGTTGATGAAAGTATTTTAGCTAACTCTTGGACTGAAATTAAATTGGAGGGGGGATTAATGGAGACAATTTCTCTAAGTTGGCTCAAGGATAATGAATCAAATTGGGAACATATTGCTGATATACAGCTAAATTCCAGTGGATTAGCCAGTTACAAATGGAGTACTCCCTATTACAAAGGTGGATTATCCTTAAGAGCATCTAGTTTCAATAGTACAAAATATGATCACACTTTTATGTATATAATACCTGATATCATAGTTTTAGGATCAGAAATCGGAAATGTTAATGATATATTCCGTTTTACTGTAAATTGTTCAGAAAAATATCAAATTTGGATCGAAGGACAACTTTGGTCAGATTGGAATAATGCTGGTATTCAATCTCATGAATATACATTTGAAAATCGTGGCTTAAAGACCATTACTGTAATTAGCAATGATACTTATGTTTATTATAACGAATTTCGATTATACGTATCAATATTTGAGGAAATGAATATTCTCATCTCTGTTCCTAGTGAAGCAATGCCCAATATCACTGTTAATATTGATGGAAATATCATTGGGGAAGTTTCTGGTCCTATACCAGGAATAGATGCATTTTTACTAATCAATGGAACAGAATTTGAAGTTGATTCGTCGAATAATGCTGGAGAATTTTATTTTTCATTACTTTTTACCCAGGTGGGAATATATTCGATTGAAGTACATACACCCACAGTAGTTGAAAATTTCTTTAGCAGTTCAGTTAGCAATAGTGCAATTATTAGAATTCTTTCTCTACCAGCAAC
>JAEOSP010000518.1 GCA_016840305.1 Candidatus Hodarchaeota archaeon | reverse complement strand
TGCTGGTCAGTTTTCTGAAACATCTTAAATTATGAAGTGATTTACATAAATATTTCGCTAAAAATCGTCAAATCCTGGTTTGTATTTTTAAAGTTGGCTTTTAACAATTAATCTCAATAATTGTTTAAACTAGATGATCTTGTCAAGCTTCCCAATCATGGTTTGACGAATATCAAAATTCTAATTTGTAAAATCAAATTTTGTTTAGAAATTAGAAAAAATTGAAGAAGGGGTATCTATTATATATTCTGAAGATCCTTTCGATAACCTTCTCCTTTAAGCAATCAATACCATTGGGATGATGATTATTTCCTTTTTCTTGGAATTTTACTGAGCGTATAAATTCCATCAAATTGAAGCATACCACAGGACATTCTTCTGACGTCCTTGTTAAGAGATTTTCCTGACATACCTGTAAATCCGAATTTTTGACTTTTTGAGCTAACCTCTGCTTTTTTAGTCGTCTTTCTGTGAATACGGAAATAGTAAAATTGAAAAAATGTATAAACAAGGAGTCCTATAACGCAAATTGTGAATGTAGGGCCTGTAAAGAGATAAGCTGTTGTGAAGTAATTTCCTCCTATCACAAAAGCTAGGAAAAATCCGTTTATAAAGATTAAAATAAAGCCTAGCAAACCATTACTAATTAAAAGACTACTATTCAGCATTTTCTTCTTTAAATCAAAGCTATTGAGTTTTAAAGTCTTGATGGCTTTAATACTCATAACACTCACAAATGTTACAGATAATAGGATAGATCCAAGAAATATTCCCCAAAAGATGTGCCGATAGTTTTGAAGTTCAGTTCTTGCTCCATCTACTATTTCAGGGGTGAATAAATCTGGAATGTAATAGAGATTTTCACCAATTTCAAGCTCATCTTGAAGATTAATTTTCACAACTTCTTCATATTGATGGAAATGAAAGAGGTATACTTCACCTTTTATTGGATCAAATATAGAAGAGTAAATTGTATTATCCCATCCACCTTCATTATGTGTTGATTCTAGAATTGATTTAGCATCCTCAATTGTAACATCTCCTCTTTGTTCTAGGGTTGCTAACATTTCACTTGCTGTATCATATCGTGGACAAGGATAATTACCACTGCTAGGATCAGCTAAATTAAAATTTGTTATTAGGTGGTAGCTTTGATTCTGGTAACAAAAATGAAGCTCTCCATCTGAACCAACACTTACACTAACAACTTCTCCAGTTTTATCAGCAATTAAACGCTGTCCACCCCAATCAGACCATTGTGGATAACCTGACATCCTATAGGTGGTCAAAATATTGACAGCTTCAGCTACAGTTGCTGCTTCCTCAATAACTTTAGTAAGAAGTGGTTTATTTGACTGGAGGTTTTCAGGATGATAATTAATAGGAGCATGAGGGATAGCAGTACCTCCAATCACCAATCCTTGATCATTCATACCTCCCATATATTCAATCGGATTGTCCTTTAATACACTACCTCCAAAGGCAATATAACCATATCTATTACTTCCTGGAGTGAATATTCGAAAATATGCATCAGTATCCCTAAAATCATAGTTTCTACCAATTAGAATATCTTCACCGTCAGTGACACTAAAAACCGTACACCCAACTATAGAAGGTATTGAACTAGCTAAAAAGATAAGAAGTATCATGTAAGTCAATATTTTTGACATTCTGTAATTAAAACACTTCTTTTCTGCTTTTCTACTTGTAAATAATGTTTTTTCCACCGTTTTCACCAATAATTTTCCAGAGAACAGAAAAGTCTCTGAAACAAATTCATCGAATATTAGTTTATAAACTATTCGATATTCGAATACTTGAAAAATGAAAACTATAGTAAAATGTTAATAAGCTAAATTTCTCCTTTATTTATCGATTTATTAAGATAATCCAAGTAGATTATAGTATTTCAACAACGATTATTAAGTAAGGGCTATAATAAAACACAGTAAATAATTATCGACAATTAGAATCAATATAAAATACTAGATGGATAAACAGAGACAAGAAAAGTGGATAAAAGTGTACCAATTCCAGTTTAGGATACTTGCATAAGTCCGATAAATCGATTAATTGATGTCCAAGAGTAGTAATACATTAATAGAATCCCATAAAATAATAATACAATGCTGAAAGCAAAAAATATCCATGTGGGAATACCAAAAACAGTAATTCCAGTAATGTCAAACACACTATAAGGCATAACTATACTCCAACCGATTGTTACACCGAAAAAAGAGATCGCTATGCTGAAAATACTGTATATTTTAATATTATTCATATTATAACTCTCTAACATTCTTAAACTTTTGAGAAAAGTGAAATATGGAGTTTCGAAAGGTTTATTGCTTAAATTCCATCTGTAGATCAATATCGGAAATATAATACAAATCAGTGTTGAGATTAGTATTAAAATAGACATTTCATCCCGTGTGACTCGGATAGGAATATAGACCAAGATCGACCAAATTCCAATTAGTGTTAAAATAAGCCCGAAAGAGAATTTCTTTTGTAATTGAACTAAATGTTCCTCATATCGATCTATAAGATATTTCTTTGAGTAAATCCAATTAATAGTTACAGATAGAAGTAAACCTGCTAAAATAGCTGGAATAATCATTCCAGTAGAAATTCCGACTAATTTATCGAATAAATCAGGGATATAAACAATATCTGGTTCGAACAGGAAGGAGTATGAATAACTAAGATAAATCATTCCTCCTGTTACAAAAATCAAGTAGGATAGTAAGAATCCTGAGATAAGTGGTGATGATATTATCTCCTGCGGGAGTGAAATCCTAAATCGTGATCTACTCTTCTTCTCTGAAACATCAAGCTTTCGTCCACAATTATCACAGAAAATCGAATCAGATTCATTGAACCAGGAACAACTCGGACAAGAGATAGATGTTAGTTTGATGGATTTTTTTTTGGTTTTTTCCAGAGCTAAAGCTTCTGTTTGTGTTTTTGCCTCTTCTCCTGAGAATTCCATTGATTGTATGATCTCTGATGGAGATCCAATATCTTGGATCAAGCTCAATGTCTCTGAAAATGTGATTTTAGCATTTTCTTCGTAATCGGAAACAAAATCCAATAGAAATTCTTGAATTCCACTAAAAACTGAATCTTGATAAGTTGATGGTACTTTAAATTGGTCTAGTTTCTCCTGCAGGCTTTCAATGAATGAATTAACGACTTGCCATGCATCAGATGTGAAATACTTAGATAATTCCTGAATTCTTGGAAGGATATCTATAGATGTCATTGATCATATCACTCCTATTCAGCTAGTATCTGGTTGATAATTATAGCAAGGTCGTGCCAGTCTTTTTCTTTTTCTTTCAAAAACTTCAATCCTTTTTTACTCAACGAATAAACAGATTTTTGACGAGTAACACCCGCTGAACGTGATGGAGTATCTTCAATTGATTTGAGTAATATGTTTTGTGTCTCTAGCTTTACCATGAGAGGATAAATCGTGCCTGCACGAAATGAAATTTTGTTATCTGTAATCTCTTTGATATCCTTGATAAGATCATATGTACTAGAGTTTTTTTTTGATTTTAAAGTGGATAAAATCAGTAATGTTGATAATTCCTTCCCTAAATATGTGTTGTATTCTCGGGGGGTGTTACTCGGGGCCATTCAAACCAATTGATTCCTAGTATCATGATATTTATAAAGTATTCGAATGTCGAATATTCGAATTTAATAAGATCATCCAGGATCGGAATTCTAAGCTATGCAAGATCAAAAACCGATATAGTCACTGTAATAGATATATTTTCCCATTCTGTTCTTGAGCTCGTTATAAGCGCTTAAAATTTAGTTGTAAGCAAGCATTGAGAATGAACACACATAAAATTAGTTTTGAATTATGCCTTATTCAAAGTATTTATAAATAAAAAATAGTCGCAAACAGATGGGAAAATGATGAAATTCAAGAATTATTTGCTCCTATCCTTTATATTGATGGGTTTAGTGATTATTCCTGTGCAGGGAAGTGAATTACAGACGAAGAATCAAATATTAGATGAAAAGCATAAATTTGAGGATACAATTAGCTCCAAATATCCCACTACAAGTTGTAGTGTCTTTACAGTAGAATATAATGGGTCAGTTTTCTTTGGGAATAATGAAGATGAAGGAGGATCAAGAAAGAATTCCCGAATATGGTTTGTACCAGCATTAGATAACGCTAGCTATGGTTGCGCGTACGTTGGTTTTTATGATAATTTACCTGGTGGGGATGATGCAGATAATCTTGCTATAGGAGGGATAAACAGTCAAGGATTATGTTTTGATGCAAATGGTATACCACTTGAATTCGTAGATGACACCATGGACGGTCCGAAACGAAGTAAGATCGCGGATTGGGAAGTAATTTTACGTGAATGTGCCTCTGTTGAGGAAGTAATTCATTGGCATCAAACCCACAATATGGGTGGATATTGGGGAAATCAAATACACTGGGCAGATGCAACAGGTGATGCAGTTGTAATCGGCCCAAAATTTAGGGGATGGCTTGCTTTCTCTCGTAAAACAACTAATCCTTTTCTTTCTACCAATTTCAACCTCGCAGAGTACAACCTTAGTGATCCTAACACCAATTATCCCTGTACTAGATATAGTACGATGCAAAAACTTCTCAACATTCGATTGTCAAATGATGACTTAACTATCGAAAGTATGCGTGATATATTGGAATCTGTTCACTCTCCTGGAACATCGGAATACCTCGGTACTGTTTATACCAATATTTTTGATCTTACAAATGGAGATATTTATCTTTACATTTTAGGGAATTATAACGAGGTATTCACATTAAACCTTCACGATGAGTTAGAAAAAGGAGAACATGAAATGAGAATTACTCTGGATGGGGATTTTACCTCCGATTCTACAATTGGATTCGAAGCAGTTCTATGTATACTCAGTTTACTCCTGATAATACGATTTTATAGACCTAAAACAAAATAGGAAATAATTCCAAAATTGGAAAGATAGTATGAATTAAAAACTCATCATTTAATGATGAGGGTTTGATGATTAATATGACTGCTAGAAAAATCTTGCTCGTGTTTGGAGTAGTAGCTATTCTAATTTTCTCTACTTTGACCTTGATCGTCCAATTTTCAGAAAAAGAAGCAATCCCTAGTTCAGATGCGGAAATACAGGATAACTATGCTTATGTATCAAATAATAGAGGATTGGCAATATATGAAATTCTCAACGGTATAGATTCAAGAAAAATAAAGCGGGTCGAGATTGAACGAACAGCATTCGGTGTTAGTATTGATAGTGATCTGCTTTATGTAAGTGGAGGATTCGGAATCAAAATATACGATTTAAGTGTGGATCCAGAAAATCCAACATTAATAGGAGAATATAACAAGGTAGGAGGAATTCAAATCTGCATTAATAATAGTTTAGCGTTCCTTACGTTTATCAATGGGGGATTGGATATTATAGACGTTCAAAATCCAGCAAATCCAGTTTTATTAAGTCATTTTAACCTTGGGAAACGTGATATGGATGTAGAGGTAGTTGGAAGCACGATTTACCTTGCGGATCCAGATCGGGGTTTAGAAGTAATTAATGGTTCAAATCCATCTAATCCTAAAATTATTACAACACTATCAATAAATGGTGCCTGGGATATATGGAGAGTAGATAACCTTCTTTATCTGGGATGTCATTCGAATGGAGTAAGAATTATTAATATAACCAATCCTAATGCCCCCAATATTATAAGCCAGTACCAAACAGATGGCGATGTATATGCACTTGCTGGTGATGATGAAGTTCTCTATGTAGGTAATTTTTACGGTAGAATAGAGGTGTTAAATGTAAGTAATCCTTTTTTACCTAGCCTTCTGTCAATAACACATGATGAATTCAGCTCCCATGGTATGTATTATGATGGAACTTATGCTTACCTAGTAGGGCATCATACACAATTCTCAATTCTTAAATACGAAGCAGATTCATCAGAAGTGGTTTTCTATTCGATTGCTACTACAAAATCAGCAAGGTGGGACTTCCTGATAACGATTCCTTCTCTAGTAGCTTTAATTACAGTGATAAAAAAGAGAAAAAATAAAATTAGATAGAATTCTGAGGTAGTTTAATATTGCAGGGCTTTAACGTCTTTTTTCGTAATACTGCTGATGATAATCCTCTGCAAGATAATAATCAGAAATTGGTAGGATTTCAGTAACTATCGATCGTTTGAATTTTTTTGACTTTTCTAATTGCTCTAAAGAAGCCTCTGCTGCTAATTTCTGATCAGTAGAATGATAAAAAATAATTGTCCGATATTGGGTTCCAATATCTACCCCTTGTTGATTTAATTGTGTTGGGTCATGAATTCTCCAAAAATTATCTAGGAGTTCTTTATAGGTAACTATCTTGGGATCAAATACAACCTCAACTGCTTCAGCATGATTCGTTAATCCTGTACAAACTTGTCCATATGTAGGATTAATTGTTTTTCCTCCAGAGTAACCCACTGAAGTCGATATAACACCTTTTATACTTCGAAATTTCGCTTCGACTCCCCAAAAGCATCCTGCTGCAAAAGTGGCCTTTTCCATGTTTTTCATTATCCGTATTGTTCTGATTCTTCTGATTATTATATATTAAGTTCTGAATAAAGGTTCTTCAGTTTGGAAGTCGCAAAATAGTTGCATTCGATTCTAATACCGAAATTAAAAATAAAGTTACTTAAGAAGATGATTCTGGAGTATATCTAATCCTATTAAGCTGATTATCTTTTTATAGTAAAGAATTACATCTAATGAAAATTAATGAGGAGTAAAAGAATTATCGAACAATGAAGTTCATATTTAAGTCGATCAGAGAGTCGAATCAAACGTAATATTAAAATTGGATGATGTTAGCGAAATATCGTAAAAAATGTCAAACACAAAGATGATTTCACAATGATTGAATTTTGGTAATACTTATGAAAATTCAGAAAGAATCTGCAATTTTAGGTATAAAGAGGTTTCTTCCAATTTCTCCTTCCGTTGCTCTTTTCGGGATCATCTTTGGGTTTACAGGAGGCGTAGGAAATCTCCCAATGATTCTCGTGGTTTCTAGTTCTTTCATAATCTTTGCTGGTAGTGGACAATTTCTTGTGATTTTATTAATTATTGAGGGAGAATCCTTAGTTGCGATGGTTTTAGCAGGAATCATAATTAATCTGAGACATCTTCTTTATGGGGCAGCATTACATAATGATATTTCTTCATCGGGGTTTAAAAAAATTTTACTTGCTTACTTGTTAACTGATGAAGCATTTCTAGTTACGTCTTTGATTAAAGATGAATTAAATTCAGGAACAGACGATAAATCAGTTATAAATTTAGAAGATGTACTTTTTGGAGCTGGAATCGCATTATGGGTTGTTTGGAATTTGTCAACCTCAGTCGGTTTTCTTTTAACGGGTTTTTTTGCCTCTAATTTGTCCAACCTGCTATCCCCAAATTTTATTGTTGCTGCTACGTTTTTAGGTTATTTTGTCATCCAATGGCAAGGTTCTTCCTCTGAAAAGCTTTTTATCCTGCTTATGGTTATAATATCAATGTTATTAAGCTTTTTCTTACAAAGTAGCACTCTTTTAATAGTAATATTGATCCTAGGTATTTTATTTGCCATGATTGGAGAATTTAGTAAAACAAAAAACCAAATATTAAAAGTAAATTTAGATAATCAGAATTGTGAGTGAATATAATGGAAAATGCTGAACTTTGTTCTTATTTCTTTGTGTTTTTTGTAATTGGGTTTTCAACTTACTTTTTTAGAGCAGTTTTCTTATATAAGTACCCTCGGCCTATGAAGAATAACACAATTCGAAAGGGATTAGAAAGTGTTCCTAGTTCATTGTTGGTAGCTTTTGTTGTTCCATTTACCTTGTTTATAGATGGTAAGCTGCTCATCTGGAGGAAAGAGGTTTTGGCAATTCTTTTAACCATACCTATTGTCTGGTATCTAAAGAAACCAGGATTGAGTTTAATACTTGCAATTATTATACTAATCGGAATTTCTTTTCTCTTCTAGAAACCTATTCCCATTAGGGTCTGAAATTTCATGCAAATTTCAAGGAATAGACAAAAATTACTTCGAAAAAATCATAAGTACCAAGTTATGGGGAATAGTGTGAGATAGAATGGAAACAGATATTCAAACTATTATGGAAATTTCGTTCAATTTAGTCTACTTAGCATTCATTTGGATAATCGTCTTATTAATGACAATAAAAATGGAAAAAATCGCTCCTGAAAACAAATCGATACCTGAAAGATTTCGATTAGCTTTATTTCTACTCGCATTGGGAGATACTGGACATGTTGGATTCCGAGTTGTAGCATATCTCAATGGTGGACTAGAGATGAATTCTACGCTTGTAGGATTAGGAGCTCTATCGACATCATTAACCATCACTTTCTTCTATTTGATATTTCTAGATATCTGGCGTATTCAATTTTCCAAAGAGAAGGATTTTCTATATTATTTAGTAATAGGTGTTGGTATTATTCGTCTATTTCTAATGGTATTCCCACAAAACGAATGGGGAAACGTAGTTGCTCCATATGATTGGGCAATAATTCGAAATATACCATTAATAATAATAGGAATTGTTGTTGCATATTTAGTGCTCCGAGGCGGATTTAAAAATCAAGATACTAGATATAAGTATCTAGGTTATTGTATAGTCATCTCTTTTGCTTTTTACATTCCAGTTATTCTATTGGTTCAAAATATTCCAATGATTGGCATGCTAATGATACCAAAAACGATGGCTTACATGGTAATGGCTTATTTAGCTTTCAAATACTACTACCAAAACTGAATTCTCAGAAAAGTACGATATTAGGGTGTATTACCCTTTATCCTTTTTTTTACTCAATTAACAAGCAATGGTTACTAGCTCAATATGAATTAGAATATTCTCGAAATAGACGTACGCCTGCCACATACTAGGAAAGCTTTCAGTGGGTATAATATTTGATGCATCTAACAACGATTTAGTTGTATTCCATTCTACAAACAATATTTTTTTATGAACATTGGTAAGACTAGTATTTTCGACCATGTTAATTAGCATAGAGCGAAGAGTTAAGTCATTAGGGAGATCATCCCGAGTAATATTAGTCGTGGGAAATGAAGTTTCCGTTATGATCTCTGTTTCGATCCAATACTCTGTAGGACATCCTCCTAGTGATAACCACGATAAGAAAAGTATAAAACTTATAGTAATTACACCTATTGTAGCAAAACTGATTACAATTACTTTTTTAATCATATTTGGTAGCTCTCGGTTAATTATGATCTAATGGAGGGAAGATTATTCTCTGAGAGAATAAACTGATCTTTATTTATATATGTTGCGCATCCTCGATCATCGTTACAAAATTAGCACTTTATTGAATTAGTAAGAAAAATCAAGTTATTTTTTTCATTCTGGATTTGTTATTCAAAATATTGAAATATACCTTTTGCTATTATTTTACCAATTAGAAATAATCGCATTAAGTATACTTGGAGTTTGGTGAAGATATTTGGATAAATTATACCAGTCTTTGCTTTGCACATGACATTGTGAATGTGAATTTATTATTACTTCTTCATTTGAATTTAGTTTCTTCTTCTGATTAACTTTCCTGGCAGTTTATTTACCGATTGACCATCTTTGACAACAAATTCTCCATTCACCAATACGTGAATAATTCCTGCGGGGTATTTAGCTTCTTTGTAAGTTGCTAAGTTCTGTATCTTGTGGGGATCAAAAATCACTAAATCAGCCAAAGCGTTTTCTTTTAGTATTCCTCTGTCTTTTAAACCTAATTTTTGAGCAGGTTGTCCTGTCATTTTATAAATGGCCGTTTCTATCGACAGGAGATTGTTTTCACGGACAAAATAGCCTAAAATTCTAGGAAAACTACCATAAAATCTCGGATGAGGGATACCATGCTTCATATTTCCTTTAGAAGAGATAGCCCATCCATCGGTTCCAACCATTGTTTTTGGATGAAGAAAGATTCTAAAAATATCCGTTTCATTCATTGTTTCAAGATGCATGACAACTTCTCCCTCTTCATCGATCAATATATCAGAAAAAGTACGAAAATTATTGTCATATTCAATATATTTTGTGATTTCTGATATACAAAGTCCCTCAAAGGGTTTCCATTTTTTCGTTTTCACAGCAGCAATAAAAATATGATCCCAGCCGATATTGTTTATTCGATTTTCGGGATAATTAGATTCCATTTCTTTTTTAATTCTGTCATTCATCTTTGACTCTTTCAATCTTTCTATAGTCTCTTCCAATCCTCCCTTTTGAACCCATCCAGGGAGAAGAGAAACTAATGAAGTCATTCCACGGTCAAATGGATACTGATCACATGTAATATCGAGTCCGCGATCATTCGCTTCTTCAATCAATTTCAGAGTTTCAATACTGAGATCCCAGTTCTGTTTCCCTGATACCTTATGATGTGCAATCTGTCCATGATTTACTCCTGATTTCTCAGTAATTTGGATAAACTCTTTTAGAGCTGATATAACTTTGGAATCTTCTCCTCGAATGTGGGAAAAATGCATTCCACCATACTTTGCTACAGATTTCATCAGGTAGGTAATTTCCTCTGTATCAGCATAGGATTGAGGAGTATATACAAGTCCAGTACTCATTCCAAAAGCTCCTGCTTGCATACCTTCTTCAATTGAGGTACTCATCGCAGATAATTCCTGATTAGTAGGAGCTCTATTCTCATATCCAGGCCCATGAGCTATTCTAACAGCACCAAAACCTATCAAAGGAATAAGGTTGATAGAGTATGATTTCTTATTAAGAAAGTCCAAGTATTGGCCAAAAGACTCCCATTCAAACTCTAATGAAAGATGTGGTGGGATGAAGATCTCAAAATCTTTCCTTAGGAGATCTGCCCTGTCAGGGTTAACTGGAGCCATTGACCAACCACAATTACCTATCACTTGGGTGGTAATTCCCTGATGTATAACTGAATCAAAAGATGATTCAAAAGGAATACTCATATCAGTGTGACTATGCATATCTATAAAACCAGGAGATAATATTAATCCATCAATATCAATTGGTATATCACCAATCAATGGTTTGGACTCAGAAATTTCCGTAATTTTATTATTAGAAACAGCTACATTAGCTTTTTTACTAGATAAACCAGTTCCGTCAATAATTCGACCATTGTTGAATACAGTTTTAGAGGTTATCTTGTTTCCACCTTTAGTTCAATATTGAAGATAAGAAAAAAATAGAGAGGGAGAGAATGAAGGGTTCTCTCAAATTATGCTCATATCATATAAAATATAAACTTGTTCATCCTTATCAAAACGGAGAGAGAATTTATAATCTTGACCAACAGCTGCAGATGCTGCTAACGCGTAGATTTGTCCTGTAATAGCTTCACTCTTACGAATGAATACTAACCATTCCTTATCTTCATCATTATCCCATATCCTCATGACGTAGATTTTCCAAGAGTTGACATCTTGACCAATCCAATCAATGAAGAGTATAGTGCCGTTCTCAATTATTGCTGTTTGTGTTTCACCTGCAGTATCGTTATCTGTTCCAAAAGTAAGGTAAGTTTGTTCAATATTGGAAAGTAATCTCTGCTTGAAGATATCACTTGCTTCTCCGATGGAACGTGTTGTATAACCAACTATTCTTGTGTTTGCTGCATCAACAAATAAAGCACCACGTAACTCATCAGCACCTTGTTTACTGTATATAATCAGGGATATCCAGACTAAAACTGATTCATTTTCGACTTGAGCTTTATATAGAGTTGGTTGACGGATACGATATCGAGAAAGCGACTCACCAACCTTTAGTTCGAGTTTCTCTTGAAATTCACCTTGTAAATCATCCATAACATCATCTGGAGTATGAACACCTTTTAAACCACCACGCTCGTATTGACGTAAATCATACATAGTCATAGTGTCATTTTCAACTGTAACTGCAACTACATTTTCAATGTTACTAGTTGTTGTCTTCCTATAATAGATACGTCCATACCAATCTCCATTATTTAGTAAATAGTGATGAGGACGGAGGTAAAAATTATCTTCTCCTTCGATTTCGAAACCGATATCAATAAATCGATCAGGACTAGTTGGAACGGTAAATAAACCTTTGGCACTAAAATCAAATTCAAATTCTCCAGTAATTTGATTAGTACGGATATAATTTCCTGCACGATCAGCGCTGGCCATAAATACAGAGTCGGAGATAGCTTCTGGATCAAATGAGGAAGCTTCAGCAACAGTTAATTTTTCGTAGCTTCCATCACCGTGGACTACTAGATTACCAGCAGGAATTTCCAAACCCCAATCATTATATTTAGACATCCTGATAATCCAAGCAGGTTCTCCAGTAAGGCTGTAAGGATCGATAAAGGAAATTCCTTCATCACCGATAAAAGCATCCGGCATAGCTTGCAAAGCGACGTAGGAGATATCATTATATCCATTAAGCCCCCAACCATACTCCATTTCGAAGAACTTGAAACTAATGTGTTCAGGAATTGGATCATCAAGGAAGACTCTTACATATCCAGCGATCACATTTGCATCAGGATTAAATTGCGAATCATATTTCATGGGTATAATCCAAGCTGGTTTCCCGTCAATCATGCCTACCATGTCCCTATCGTCCATAATCATTAGAGTATAGGGCTTTGGCGGGCTTTCAGGACTGGCTTTTGAAATATCCCGTGCTAAATCACTGGATACCAATCTTAAGTAGGATAGATTAACTGGAAAATCTTGGATGGGATTATCAGCAAAATCTATTTTTGAGAAGGCTTCCTGATGAGTGAAAAATGATGGAGCAGTGGCAAGGATAGGTTGAGCAACAGTTACTGATGTTAAAATAACTATTCCCACAGCTAAAAATGCCCTGAAAGCATACGCATTTTTCTTGACATCTTGGTTTTTTGAAAACCCTTCTAATCCAAATTTATCAAGGGGAATAATAATTGAGGCAAGGATCAGTAATATTTTAACAACGATGAATGCTCCCATTAAGAGCAATGTCAGAAATACTATCTTGTTTGAAAATAAGGACTCTCCAAAATTATGAAGTTCGTTGATAAATTCTTCTAACACAATAATTCCAATTGTACCACCAGTGATAAGACCAAAAATCCAAAAGTAAGGCTTATGATAGGTTTCATCTAGATACCCTCTACTACCCGCACTTTCTACACCCTGTAATCGGTACCTTACGATTTTATATGGAATAAGAACCATAAAGATGTAAAACAGCGTTCTTAGTACGTCACTAATTATACGAAATGAGAATGCAGGAAGTTGATGGATATCTCTGATATCCAAGGTCTCAACACCGATAAATATCCAAAAAGCTAACCATAGAGAAATCAGTGCTACAGCCATCATTGGTATTCCACGATTATATACAGCCGTTTCATTAGAGAAATAATGATTAAACCAATTTTCCCAAAAATTATTTCCACCTCTTGGTTGTATTGGAGCTGTAGATTTTTTCAGAATATCACGTGCAATGATAATTCCAAAAACAAACAAAATATACCAAGGAAGCATTTGTATCGTCATAAGGAAAGATCTAATAATGATATGTTCAAGCGATGGCTGAAAGCTTCCAGTATAAGTAGTAGAAATAAGATATTGAACCATACTACCAGCAGTTAGGAATTCCAATAGTAACCAAAGTATGTTTACAGCAATTACAATGAGAAATATCCATCCTAATCCTCGTAAACCATATTTAAGACGTTGTATTAGAGCATCTTTTTTGAAAAATACTTCAGAGATGATGATTGGTATTGATAATATCATAAAGTAGGGTAGGTTGTGTAATAAAATTATATCGAGCATTTTAGTCTCCACGGGGAATTTTTATTTTGGATAATAATGATTTATAGTCATCTTTGGGTTTAAGCCTAAAATAACTACTCTTTTAATCGAATATGAGTTTCTTCTTACTTTTTAAAAATAGTTGATTAATCCTTTTCTTCGAAAGGATAAATAAACTTGGTTCTGGAGCTCCGTAATATCTTTGATATATCTCAAATACACGAGGAATGATTTATGACTGAAAAAAGGCTGCAACCTCATATCAAGTTACAAGAAGTTGACAAAGTATGCTTTTTAGCTGGAAATCCAGATAGAATACCATTAATTGCCTCATTTTTGAATGATTCTCTGAAAGTTGCCGATCATAGAGGATTAATAGCCTTTAAGGGAGTAACCCCAAATAAAGAAGTCCCAGTTACTGTATTAACAACTGGTATGGGTTGTCCGAGCACAGCAATTGTAATTGAGGAAGCGTATAAAGCTGGCGGAAGAATTTTCATACGAATAGGATCAACAGGCTCTCTCTTACCTGGTGAATTACACGGAATTGGCTCTATATATATTCCAGTAGCAGCCATCAGGGATGACGGTGCTTCTTCGAAACTTGTCCCCTCTCAAGTTCCTGCTGTTGCTTCTCCAGAGATTTTTCAAGCTCTTTGTGAAGCTGCAACAAATTTAGAACTTACGTTTACTAATGGATTAGTTTGGACATCAGATATTTATTATAATGAGGATCCGAATACCTTCCAGAAATGGGTAAAATATGGAGCAACATGCGTTGAAATGGAATCATCTTTATTATTTACAGTCGGATTAATGAAAGGTTTTAAATCAGGAACTATTTTAACCTCCGATGGAAACTTAAATGCGTTTGATACCATTTATACAGGATCTGTAAAAGAAAATAAAAGAAAATTTGAATTAGGAGTAGTAGCTACTATTAAATGCGCTATAACCGCAATAGAATTACTAAAATAGTACTTAATTCAGAAAGGAGATTTAATCAATGACAGTAAGCCACTCAAATGGCACAGATAAGAAAAAATATGTGTTCATTACCCCTCACACACATTGGGATCGTGAATGGTATTTACCATTTCAAAAATTCAGACTAATGCTTGTCGAATTAGTAGATAAACTACTAGCAATAATGAAAGATGATCCAGAATACGTATTTACATTTGATGGCCAGACTATTGTGATAGAGGACTATTTAGAGATACGTCCTGAAAAACGAGAAGAGCTGTTAGGATTAATTCGTGGGAAAAGAATAATCGTGGGACCTTGGTATATCCTCCCAGATATTTGGTTGGTTGGACAAGAATGCCTTATTCGTAACTTGGAGTATAGTTATGATATTGCTAAGGATTTAGAAATTCCTTTAATGGATATAGGATATTTTCCAGATTCATTTGGCTTTTCTAAATCAATTCCTCAATTATTTGGGGATTTAACAAATTTTAGAACGATGATGTTGTGGCGAGGAGTCCCTGAAGAAGTAAAAACTGTTCCTTTCATTTGGAGAGGTAATACTTCATCTGAAACATCTATACTTACTGTCTATCTACCGTTTGGTTATGGAAATGCAGCTTCATTGCCATCTGATAGTGCTGAAGAATTAAAAAATCAAATCATGGTGTTAATTGATCAATTACAACCTTTCTCTCCACTACCTATCTATTTATTGCAAAATGGTACAGATCATAAGTTTCCTGATCATAATATGGCAAATAATCTAAAAGAGATTAAATTAAATGATATAGAGCTGAATTTAGCTACTTTGCCTGACTTCGTTGATAAATTACAGGAATTAATTACAAAAGAGAATTATCAACCACCAGAATATGTAGGAGAGCTAAGATCAACTCATCGGGCAAATTTGTTATCTAACACCTATTCAGCAAGAATGTGGATCAAACAATGGAATGAAAAGGTTGAGGATCTATTAATTCACTATGCTGAACCAATCAGTACCTATTCATGGTTTTATTTAGGAAAAAGTTATCCATCCTCATTTATGAGTCAAGCTTGGAAGTGGTTTCTACGAAATCAACCGCATGACTCGATATGTGGATGTTCAAGCGATGTGACTCATGAAGAAACCAAGTTTCGGTATTCATATGCTCAAACTATTGCAGAAAGTCTAATCGAGAGTAAATTGAGTGATTTTGGGAAAACAGGTCCTCAGAATGAAATTTCTTCTTGTCTGGTTTACAATCCAACTAATAGCTCTATCGTTCCTATGCTAGTTAAGATAGAAATTCAAGGTGAAAAGCAATTTCATTCTGTTAAGTCTGGAGGTACATCATATGATGTCCAGATAATCGAAGAGTCTAGCGGTGAAGTCTTTGATATGACTTTTGGGGCATTTAAATTTCGTACATTGATGAGAATGTTTCCAGGAAGAAAGGTGATAGACTTCTATATTAATAATTTTGAGATATTTGACGATGGATCAGACACATGTGAGATACGTGTATTGGTGGGAGATTCGCCTGTTGGAGATTTAGATACTGATAAACTCAAAACTTCAGTGCAAGAAGCCGTTGAAAGTCGAAAGTATAAAAAATTCCATGTTTTGATAACTAAGGAAATCATTCGAACTACTTATGCAATGATCCCTCTCCAAGCCTGGGGATTCACAAAGCTAGAATTAAGCTCTTCTCATGTGGATAAGCAAAATGATTCGTTAATAGTAACTCAAAATACAGTTTTAAATCGATTTTATGAACTTAAATTTAACAAAGATGGTTCATTCGATCTATATGACAAGCAAACTGAAACTAGTTATAAGAACTTACATACTTTTGAAGATTGGGGAGATAGAGGGGACGAGTACACCTTTGGCAGATTGGAACCAGAATTTGTTAAGATAATGAATGTCAAAAGAGAAGTAAAAGAAAACGGGGCTATTTTCTGTGATATTCAACAAGTTGGATATCTCCAGGTTTATAAGGAAATGGATTCCTCAAGGAAAAAGAGAGTAGGAAAAGAAACTATAAAGGTTATTAGCAATTTCAGGTTCTATCGTGATATTGGGAGAATAGATATTGAAACGAAACTCAGAAATACGGCAAAGGATCATCGATTGCGGATTTGTTTCGATCTTCCATTCAAAACAGAGCACACAATAACTTCAACACATTTTGGAAACATTAAAAGACTTGGAGAAGCAATTATTAACGAATCTGATCTTGAATTAGCATCAGGGATTCAACCGCAGAAGAAATACATCAGGGTCGAGGATCCAAAAAATCAATCAGCACTTACTCTGTTGAACTATGGATTACCCGAGATTGAGCTAGTTGATGGTTCTCGTCTTGCTATGACTCTAATACGTTCTGTAGGCTTTTTATCTCAATCTAAAATTCCAGAAAGACCCGAAATTGCTGGTCCTATACTAGCTACCCCTGGAGCTCAAGAACTACATACGTCATACACGTTCAATTATAGTATTGTCTTTCATACAAAAGATGAACCAATTACAGCCAGTGTAGACCACTCTGAAGTCTCATTTTTAACTCCTAGAAATGTATTGCTTACTCCTGAAACTGTTGTTACGGAGCACCTAAAGCCTTTAATGGAAATCTTAGATCCTGAAATAAGAATTTCTTCATTGAGAACGCGGAACAATTCGATTTTAGTTACTTTGGTCAACATATCAGACAAAAAAGTTACAACGAAGATCGAATTGGCTGATAAATTAAATAAATTAACTCCGATCAAGATAGATGGTTCAATAAAAGATGAAAGCATTAATGTAGATAAAATTGGTGAGATAAATTTCAATCCAAATGAAATACGAATGTTTACACTTGAATAATAACATAGAAGGATTAAGAATGCTAAATATTCCCTCACAATTTTTGAGGATTAAATCATCGGACATGTTTTGAGGGAATTAATTGGAACGGATAATTTTCTGAGCATCTCGAATATACTTTTTAATTTGAGCTTCTTCAAGGCGATCAATTAACGAGGCTTGTTTAACCAAGACTGTCCATTTGTTTAATTCATCATGGAAGGTATCTATCTCATAGTTTATCTTATTCTCTAGTTGAATTAATCCAATTTCAGCAGCTTTTTCTCTTGCTTGTAATAATACCTTCTCTGTATCCTCTAGATTACCCTCTACCAACAATAATTTGGCTTTAAGCAATAATGATTGAACCATCAATTGAGGACTTTGCTTGTTTGTTGCAGTTTCATGAAGCTCTGTGATTAACGATTTTACTTGTTTGAGAACGTCTGTTGCTCCATAAAGTTTCAGCTCCTCAATCAATATCTCACAATAATTTAGCGTTGCTATAACTTTCAAATCAAAAAAAAGGCTCTCATTAGTAATCAATTTCTTAAATATTTCTTGTGCTTTAACTTTTTCCTTAATACGCGGGTTTTGCTTAAGGATTATTCCTTCTGCCAATTGGCGATAATTCTTGATTATTGCATTGTTAGAATCTTTTTCAATATGAGCTATTTGATCAAAATAACTAGTTGCTTCTTCAAGAGATTTAGTATCAATTAAAACGGTAATTATCATGAATAGCGTAACTACAAACGGAATTGAATTTCTTCCATCAAGGGCTTCATAATTTGAAAGTGCTTCATGATAATAACTTAATGCTTCTTCATAATTTCCTTTCCAGTAATTAATTTCCCCGATACTGGCTAAACAATTACCAATATAATATTTAAGTTCATATTGCTTGGCAACTGCCAATGCTTGTTGATAATTTTCAATAGCGTTATCTAAATCTCCTTGTAACCATAAAATTGCGCCCAAGACGAATTGAGACAATGCCTTTTCTTCAAGAGCATTAACTTCCTCTGCGAGAGTTATACTCTTCTGTATATAAGCTGAAGCCTCGTTAAGTTTATTTTTATTTACAAAATTCTGCCCTTTACGAAAATAAAGGTGAGATTTTCTTTTTTTTACATCCTGGGAGTCAGGATTGAGGTTTTCAATAATCTCCTCACAGTTATCTAATGTTTGTACACTCTCTACTATTTCTCCTTGAAATAATAATACAAGTGAACGTTTAAATAAGATATCTAGTGTGTATATAGGTAATAGGGGACTTAGATCTAGTGCGGTTTCAGTATGCGCATATGCTTTCGCGTATTCACCTTTTTGAAGGTTAATCTGGATTTTATGAAGCAAAATATCAATTCTTTCCTCAGTAGTTAATCCAATGGTATTTTCTAACTGCTTCAAGCTTGCTAGCGCTTTATCATATTTTCCTTGGGCTACAAATTGTGCTATGTTCGATAAAACTTCTGATGGTTTCATTAAGTTTGACATCACGCTTCAATTATTTAACACTATTGAATTTGTGTAATAGATATAGAAGTAAAACTTATCCAAAAGATTTTCAGGAGATAAAGGGATTTTTAGTTCTTCCCTTCAAATCAATCAAAAAAACTACAGTTAATACATAAGTAGCGATTTATTTTCTTATCCTAAAAATTGAAAGTTTCATCTAGTATCCTTTTTATTTGAAACCACACTAATTCTTGAGATTCATCCCCATTGATAATGTACCAGTCCTTGAGATTGGTTATATATCTCATTTTTCTTTGCATTTTTCGTAACCGGGGTAGATTCTCAAACATTTCCTCAGTACCTCCTCGATTTGAAATACGCTGACGGGCAACTTCAGGACTCACATCTAAATAGAAGAAAAACTCGCTAGTAGGCAACATACTGGCAAATAAGTTATAGCCAGACATTACTAAAATGCGTGGTAAGTAACAGACACCAAGTAAATAACGTACAAAGATGATCACTTCATCATCGTGACGATAGTACTTCACTAATGAACGAATTACATCGAATGTATAAAATACCGCAGCTAATAGATGACCTTTCTTTCCTTCAGATTCCAAGGCTTTTCTTGCTTGACGGCCAAAGTAGTTATCAACAGCAGGATGACTACGAATACGGATTGATGTATAACCCCTGCGTTTGAAGTATCTTTTGACTAATCTAGCCTGTGTATCCTTACCTGATCCATCTCCTCCGTCTACTACAATAAATAGGGGTTTACGTATATCCATGACTGAATTTGTGAGATGAAAAAAAGTTATTTAAATTTTTACCAATCCAAAATGGAAAATACTTGGATAATCTGAAATATGCACTTTTAATATATTGAGTGGAATGTGAGCGGAATGACTAAATTACGTATGAAAACTAATTTTATTATGATTATGGTCCTTAGTTTACTTCTAGTAGGAAGTATTGGAAGTATTACCAAAAACATTGAGTTACAAGAGAAAGATCTAGATAATCTCCAAGACCAAAGCTTGGAAGCACTATTTATAATGACACCCTTGTTCTCGGGGAAACAACATTTTACTACGTTGTGACAGCCATTAATGCGATAGGTGAGAGTGTTTTCTCCAATGAGGTGAGTGCTACTCTGACTGGAGCTACTGTTCCCAAATCTGGATCTTTTCCAGACTTACTTACTATCTTGTTTTTCCTTGGAACAGCTGTTGTCTTCACTAGTAAGAAAAACAGGAATTAAACCGTTCCTTATTCTCTCCTTTTTTTCCCCATAAGAAACTTCATCTTTTTTGAATCATATTGGTATCAAATTGGTTTCATTGACCAAATACGATATGTCTCATAGGAAAAAAAGGAAACACCACTAATTAAGAAAAAAAGGCATAAAAAATCTTCAACAAAAATTGCTGGTACACTTCGACTAAAGATAAGTAATAAATAGATAATAAGCCCGAAAACAAATAGAGAAATGTAGAAAATCATTCTAGGAATCATTAAAGTCCCAATTTTGGTGTAGAGTCCAAGAACACCTGATTGAACTGTTTCTCCAACTAGGTATTTGTCATCTGCTGATTTCTCGACCAATCCCGCCTCTATTAATTTGTTCATATGATAGGAAATTGTTGATGGAGAAGATACTTTGAGACAACGTGAAATTTCACGAATTCCACTTTCACCGTGAGTAAGGAGAAACCAATAAATTTTAATAGTCTTTCCTTGCAAAAGATCTTCTAAATGTTGAGGTTTTTCTTCCATCGATATTACCCATCTTTATCATGTCAAATTAGGATAACAGTCTTTCATGAAAATTATAATTTCAATATCAAATAAATACCCAGTGATAAAGGTAAAAGAATCAATAAGAAAAAAAGGGAGAAAGGTAAAAAAAAATGAAATCAGCAATTTACCAATCTTCTTTTGAAGCTGCAATCAGAATGGTACTAGATACATGAATATGTAAAGAATTTGATATCCATTCAGGAACCGCAGGGGGATTTGTATCCAACATTGTTTGCCATTCTTCATCACTGAGACGATTTGACATGGGTTGGTTAAATTCATAATAGGAAAATGTTCCGCCTTTGGTCAATCGTAATTTACCTTTAACATCTTGTACAATTACGTAAATAGTATAGGGATTACCTGTCCCAACTTCTAATACTTGTGCAGTGTTGGGGTCTGTATGTACATCAGCAATAATCGCCATTCTATCATCAGCTTCGCTTACCCAAGGATCTGCTTCAGGATTAACAAAACTAGCTATTCCTTCGATTTCTCCTGCAACTTGGTCAATAAAAATAATATCACTTTCATTTAGAACTCTATTCTCTAGCTCTTTTATGCTGATATCGACAAGTCGGTCAAATATTGTAATTAAAGAGTCAAATTTATTATTAAATCCTTCAATGCTTAAATCTCTGGTATCCAATCCATTCTTCATAAGTCGTACAAGACTCCCGAGTCTGGCATATAACTCTGGATAAGGTTCTACAAAACCATTATAGATCTCCGGCATACCTCTAAACTCTGTATACGATTGTTTAGCATAAAGAATTGTATCATGTCTCAGTTCAGCCCAAGAGCCCATTGTAGTCATTAGAGATTTGTCCATCCAAGCATCACTAAGCATGAATCCAGGATATCCTTGAGTAGGGGGTGTTAATAATGGGAATAAAGAATATAACCAAAGCCAATAAAGATTTTGAGTCCAATCAGAATCAGTTAAGTTACTAAATTCTGATCGAAGTTTTATTATCTGGGAATTGTAATCAGAATAGCTAGTATTTTCAGATTGAAGATGATAAGCAGCACGAGAGCTTCCAAAAACTGAGAAAACATCTAAACCATTTGGTAGAAGGCGAGTTGTGACCTTATCATGTACTAACTGTTGAAAAATATACGAATCAGGGATAAATCTTTGGCCCATTAATCGAAATCCTTGGGAAACTTCTTCAAATTCGAAGCTATCATAGATAAACATTGAATTAATCTGTGGTCTTCTATAAGTTTTTGCTTCATTCATAATATTCTGAATTAGAGCTTCATCAGCTAAAAGATCACCTTCAGGACAATTGTATTTATCCCAAATTTCATAATATTCTAATGGAGTCAAATCATCACTTGCACCTACATAAAAGGCAGTTGGTTGATACACACGATCCCATAAGTTCCAAACTGTATCAGAATCTATAGTAGCATTAAAGGAGGATATAAGTAGCAAGGCCATTCGTGTGTGTTCAATCCCCATTTCTAGCTCACCAGTTGGGCTTTGTAGTAGAAAACCCATTCGCCCTGCATACATCATGGCTTTAAAGTAATTTGATAGAATCTCATTACGTGTATAATGTCCCCGAACCTTATATTGTGTAAAATCCTCTTCATACCCAAAAATTGCTGAATCACTTGGTACCTCAGCATTAATATTATCTAATTCAGAATTTACAAGATCCTCGACTTCACCTGGAATGACAGTTGTATTATCAATTAAATAGAGCATAACAGTTAGATAAGCAATATTCTTATTTAATGCAGTAAGAACACTACTTTCAGTTACACTGTTTTTAAGATTTTTCTGTTCTGTTTGTAATGTCATTAACATTGTTTCAAAATCATCACTGAAGTGTGTACCTTCTAGAATTCTTAAACTGATATCATACATGATATGATAAGCGTGTAAACACAGATCAGTAGTGACAAAGTGAGGGAAATTATCATCAGGATCATCATTATAAATCTTGTAAATATCTTCATATCCTTCATCGACAAGAGCGAATCCAAATTCCTCCAGATAAGGTATTATTTCAGCAGGAATCTCTAATCCTTGTAAATCAACATTTGAGAGATCGGATTTGATGGCTGTCGGAGTAATTTGTGGCTGATAAGACTGAGTCATTGGAGAATAGGTAGCAAAATTAGTTTGAACATTTTCTTCAATTTTATGTTGAGCAGCTGTACCTATAATTATAGAATTACCGTTAAATTCACTATTCGATGGGAATAATCCTAAGGGATTAAAGAAGTTCAATGCAATAATTGAAACAAGCAAAACAATAATTCCACCCGAAAGGGAGGAAATAAGGCTTAGATTTCTGATTTTATTATTTATTTTCATACTTTTCACACCTTTTAATCAAAATCTTCTGTACATCACTTTTATTTCCAAGATATAAAATACTATAGAATAGAACGCTTTTTAATAAGATAGGAATGCGTGTGTACAAATTTGGACAGCATGTACCACTTTTCGAACAGATAGTGTATTTGAATCTAATAAGATCAAATTAGGTTTTTTCCACATAATTTTAATGAAGTGAAGAAGAATAGACAAAAAATATGCAAGATCAGAATAAAAAAAGCCCTAATATCCTTCTTTCTGCTGACGACGGAATATATTCACAGGGGATTAAATGTTTAGCAAAAGAAATACGCTCAAGGGACTACAATCTGACAGTTATTGCTCCAAGAACTCAACGATCAGGAGTAGGAAAAGCCATCACGTTCGATGAACCAATCCGCGTAGAAGAAATTCCATTATCATATTTAGATGGTGAAAGCGGATGGAGAATCACAGGTACTCCAGCAGATGCGGTCATCCATGGTATTCATGAGCGTTCACAAACCGATCTACCACCTTATGATCTTGTTGTAGCAGGTATAAATGCAGGCGAGAATACTTCTGCTCATTCTTTGCTAACGTCTGGTACTTGCGCTGTGGCATTTGAAGCAGCGCTCCTTGGTCACCCTGCAATCGCTTTTTCTTTAGCTGTACATGATCACCTATTTTTCGATGATCGGCAACCAATTAAGGAATATGAAATTGTTGCCAAGATCGCATGTAAGATAATTGAAAAAGTTTTGAAGTATGGTCTGCCAGAAGATGTAGCTTTCCTGAATGTTAATTTTCCAGATACAGTAACTCTAAACACACCTTTAGAAATAGTTTCACTTTCTCCTATCAAATATGTAGACTATACTATTAAAAAGAAAGATCCTCGCGGAGTTGATTATTTTTGGATTTGGGGAAATCGTGTGGCTAACTTTCCAGAAGGAACAGATGTACATACTGTTCTTAAAAAGAAAATGATCAGTATCACGCCTATTACCTTAAAATTTGATGCTGGTATAAATGAATCAAGGAAGATTCTCAATTTTCTACTAAAGTAAAAATACGTCGCTTGAACAACCTAAAGAGCTGTAGAAGCAACAGATTTTTCCTCTAATTTTATCCTTTGTAAAGTTCCCTGATGAGCATAATATGTATAGTAGAGTTTTCGGTAGGGGCCTTCTCTATTAATCAATTCTGCGTGAGTTCCTTGATCAACAATTTTTCCATCATCTAATACAATTATTCGATCTGCATTTAAGATCGTACTTAGTCTATGAGCAATAACGATAGTGGTTCGGTTTGAAAAGACAGTATTTAAAGCTTTTTGAATCATATATTCTGTATATGCATCGACCGAAGCCGTCGCCTCATCAAGTAGGAGAATACGAGGGTCTTTAAGTAGAATTCGAGCCAAAGAAAGTAACTGTCTTTGTCCTTGCGATAAACCTCTTCCTCTTTCACGAATGGGAGTATCAAGTCCTTTGGGTAATAATTTTATAAATGAATCAGCATTTACAGCATGTAACGCCCATTGAAGTTGGTTTTCGTCCGCATTAGGAGAACCAAGCATTATATTTTCTCGAATTGTTCCAGAAAATAGAAATGGTTCTTGGAGGACAAATCCAATTTGATTCCGTAAGCTATCTGCATCTAAGTTTTTTAAGCACCATTTTGCATCTAAAACGATTTCTCCACCAGTATATTCATAGAACCTAGCAAGTAGAGAAGCAATTGTAGTTTTACCTGCTCCTGTAGGACCTACTATAGCTATCGTTTGTCCTGCAGGAATGTGAAGATCCAAGTTTGTCAAAATTGGCTCATTCTTCTTATATTCAAAATTTACATTTTGAAAGTCAATTTCACCTTTAAGAGGTGGACATGGTATCTGATCCTTTGAATACATACTCAGTGGTACATCCATTAGAGAAAAAATTCTCTCACCTGCAGCAAATCCTCCTTGAAGTGTTGCATAAAATGTTGATAGAGCAATGAGGGGTTGGAATAATTGCCTCAAGTACGTAATGAAAACATACAATAAACTTGCTGTTAAAGCTCCTGTGAGAATTGAATTACCTCCAGTAACAAGAAGAAGAAATAAACCAATAGCTGAAATCAAATCAAATAATGGTCCAACTACGCGAAACAGCGTTGCTTGCCTAATATTAATTTTCACTTTCTTTTTTTGGAGGATACCAAAATTATCGAGCACAGTTTTCTCCTGGCCAAAAGATTTGGTGATCTGTATACCAGAGATTTGCTCTTCTACAACCGAATTAATTGACGCCTCTGCACGTCTTTGAAGTAATGAGGCATTTCGAAAGATTGATCGAAAAGCAGAGATGGTCCCAAATAGAATTGGGAAAATAATCAACGAAATGAGTGTTAATTGCCATTGAAGTAAAAGCATTGTCACTAAAATTAGTGTAGCTCGTAAAATAACTGATCCCAGATCAATCATGGAGGTTAATACTCCACCAAGCTGAAAAGTATCACCAGAAATTCGTGACATTATTTTTCCAGTTTTATTTTGATCAAAGAAAGCAATTTCATGTTTATTGACCCTGGAAAAAATTTCTTTTCTCAAATCGTATGTAACATGTGACTGCAATTTCTGGCTATTAACCGTTGATATATATGTTAGTATCCACTCTAGAGTGAGAAGAGCCAGATAACCTACAGTAGATAGAATAATAATTGTTAAATTTCGTTCCTCTGGTGATTTAAAGAGTTGATCTAACCCCAACGCTAATCCTATTGGGACGATTATTGATACAAGCGCGCTGAGAAGAGAAAAGACTATTACCAATGTCAAATACCTACTATGATTTCTCAAATAAGGCAGAACTCGACTGATAATTTGTCGTTCAGTATATTGTTTATCCCACTTAGCAGCGTTAAGAGCGCCATATAGATGCCAAGCCATTTATAGACCCTCCTCTGATACGAGCATTTCTTCAGGAATTGGAGGTAAATTCTCAAATTGCTGGAACATCTCTGCATAATCTGTATTACGGGAATATAATTTATCGTGTGT
>JAEOSP010000517.1 GCA_016840305.1 Candidatus Hodarchaeota archaeon | reverse complement strand
CGTCGATATGAAATATACACTTGATAAGATTATGGGGCATATCTAAATAGATAGTTAAGAAGCAGACAAGATATTATTGAAACTGATATTGTAATTAAAGGGAGAGGCCAATTATGGCATATAAACACGACTACGATACTATTCTTACGAGACTTACTATTATTCTTTCACGCCTTTATGATGGTGAAGCACTCTCTGTAAAAGAATTAGCAAAAGAGTTCAATGTGAGTGATAGAACTATTCAAAGGGACTTTAATGAACGGCTGATTTCATTTCCAGTTTATCAAGATAAAAAGAAATGGAAGATGCAAGAAGGGTTTAGGTTGGAGAAAAGTACTTCTGTGGAAGATACGGTGGTTCTTGATATTATGCAAAAGCTTATGGAGGGTGCAGGAAATAGGTTTTTCAATAAAGCGAATAAACTTCTCTCTAAGATTAAAAATGAATCCCTTAACCCTATTTATGCAAAACTTGATATGGAAGATATAGGAGATAAGCTTACAGAAGTTCAAGAGTTAGAGATTGCCATTAGAGATAAAAAGCAAATAAAGTGTCAATATGATTTTGAAGGATACAATAAAGAACTCAACCTGAAGCCACTGAAAATAGCCAATTATGAAGGTTTTTGGTATCTTATAGCACTTGATAGTCGTAATAATATACTAAAAAAGTATTACCTCAAAAATATCAAACAAATCCAAGTCATAAATGAAACATTTCAAAGTACTGCTGAGCTTGACAGACTACTAGATAACTCTATATCCGTTTGGTTTGATAAAGAGGTAGAACCCTATAAAGTTGTACTTCAAGTTTCTAGTGATGTAGCAAAGTATTTCATGCGAAAACCCATCTCAAAATCACAGATCACCGAATCATTGTATACAGATGGAAGTATGGAAATGAGTGTGGAAATTACGAATGACATGGAGATTATTCCTTTTATCAAGTATTGGATGCCTCATATAAAAGTTTTAGAGCCTACAAGAATTGATGAAATGGTTAGAAAAGATATTAATAAGTATCTGAAAATAAAAAACTAGGAAAGTGTAATTGAATAATTTATTAGTACTCTATAATCCATATTATAATCAAGAAGTAATAGAAGACCATATTCGTATTTTAAACCAAAATAGTGATATTAATGAATCAAAAGTAGCCTTTGGAAAAGTACGATCTAAAAGACGAGATTACGAACATCCATTTGAAGATAAAGTTGATGCTTTATGTGATTCAATTACTTCAGAGAATCCATTACAGTTATTTTTGACTGATTTATCTAGTGTCTATGTCTGTTATGTAGAGCAAGTAGCGATAGAACTAAATGGAATAAAAGCACCACCTTATTACGATTCATTAGATGTAGATCGTTGGTTTATTGTATCGGACATGAGAGAGATCTCTAGAGATGATTTTACTTATGTAAGAGATCAACTCTTGGTAAATTTCACGACACCAAATTATGGAGATCATACTTACTCACTTTATGGTAATAGATATGATTATCCGCTTATGGTTGATCAAAGAGAGCCAATCAATTATTTTGAAGGTTTTATAGAAGGTGAACGTCATTTTACAAGGGTCTTTAAAAACAAGCTCTATACTTCAATACAACATGATTTAATGCATTATGTCTTTGGAAAAGAATTGATTTATACTATGCATCCTGATTCACTAGAATCATTGATCACTGCGGAGGTAGATTATTTGGAGTATAAGGATGATGCGACACATGACTTTAGTAATATTACAATAAATTACGCTAAAACTTTTGAGAATGAAAGTTATTACTTCTTACGAAAACTATTTGCAAAATTACTAGACCATGATCCAAGTTTGGAAAAGATTACTTATCAGGTTCAAGGACGTGATTATATCTTTAGGGATTACCTGACTCAAAAACCGAATATGGGAACAAACAAGTTTTTACTATCTCAAATTGATGTTAAGAATAGCTACAAAAGCCTTTTTAATGATTGGCATAAATATACATCACTTTTAAACCTTTTAAATTATGAACTCAAGAATGCCATTTTTACAATACAGAAAGTGAGAAATAAAGCAGCTCATGAAGGAATGATTTCTAAGAAAGAGTGCGATGAGGTCAGGAATGTGATGATTGGTGTTGGGCAAGGTAGTGTTTTGAGTGGAATTTTAAAAAATAAAGGAGTTGATAATGGGTGAAAAGTTTGAGGTGTATTATAGAAATTTGTTTCAATAAAGGTATCTTTGCCTTCTATGAGATCAGGTGTAATGCCATGTACAGCCATTGCTTCAATCTTAATAGGTAAAATAGTACTACAAAGCTCAT
>JAEOSP010000516.1 GCA_016840305.1 Candidatus Hodarchaeota archaeon | reverse complement strand
CTATTAAGTTGTAGTCATTAGTATTAAATGTATAGTTAAAAACTCCCGTAGAGATCTCAGAAGATATAATGCTGACATCCCCACTATAAGCTGTAAATTCTCCATCAAAAATTTGTATTGTAAGTTCATTCGGTGTCACTAAAGTAGGATTAGGGCTACCAGGATCTCGTGCAGTGAAATTAAAATTCACAGAGACGGAATCCCCCCAAATAACACTAGAAGAATAACTAATTAATTCTATTGTTGAATTATATACAGCTTTATCCAATGGGATTTCAATTTCTTCATAATCTTGCGACACTAAAGTGAAATTATATTCATGTTCTAATGTACTAGGAGGATTAACAGAAAAATCTTGTTCTAGTCCACCAAAGTAAATATCTACCGTATAATCGCCCCAACCAGGTTCAGTATTACTAAATGATATAAAAGTTGCTATACCAGTTATATCTACTGAAACATTAGCGATTATTTCATTTTCATTATCATAATCCGTTTCATTATAAAACCTTAATTTCGCATTGGTGAAAGGAACTTTTTCTGGAGTATTATCTGTAACATTGAAAACAATTTTTGAAATTTCAGTTGAAACCTCACTATCTTTTACACTAATGCTACCGCTATAGATTAATAAGTTCGAGTATCTATACTTCGAATTATCTGTAAGAGAATCATAATCAAAATATACTTCATAGTCATATGAGGTATTGTTTACCCATGTTATAGATCCTGTACCCGTATCGCTTAATACAGTTTTTCCGACAGTATCTATTCCTTCTTTGAGTAAAACAAATCCATTTTGAATTGGATCATTGTCTTTATCAGAAACATTAAAATGATATTTGGAGAGATTAAGGTACGCAGTAATCTTATTGTTTAGTTGTGTTATTGGATAATCTTCATAATAATAGACCGTAGCAGTATCAGGACTACTTAAACCATTCTGTGTGTAATTTACTGTAATATTATATAATGCATCTTTTTCAATATCTGCAAATATCCATACACCACTTCCATCTGTTAAATGATCCTGATTGTATGATGGTGTCATTTCATTAGAAAGGTAAATATGTGCATTTGGAACATTATCACCATCTTCATCTTTACATGTAATTTGTAGAGTATATGCTATTGGTTGTATATCACCCAATGTTGTTTGAAGTGAGTTATTTGGAGTCGTCTGGACTTGTTGTGCCCATATTGAAATATCATCCCAATATAAATTAAGAAAGGTTGGTGATGAATCATCATCTGCTTCATAGAATATATAATTTAATGTAGTTAGTGAAGTTTCGTTGTCTAGATTAAATGTATACCAGAAAAAGGTGTTATCTTGATAATATTGATTCACAAATTTATTACCTCCCGCAGTGCCCCAGCTTTGGGTACCTCTAATTCTATAACTATTCCCACTCGCTGGAATACTAGTCCAAGTTGTATGAAAACCTAATCCTGAGATTTCTCTAACGGGAGTGGGGTCATCAAACCTCATTTTTGCTGTAACTACAGTATTCGGACCAACACTAATAGGATCTGTGGCTGAAGCTTTCCAACAGTTACCCCAAATTCGTAAGGAAGAGCCTCCTCTTGCTGAGGTTGTGTTGTCTATTTCCCAATACGAGGGATGATAATTATCTTGGCCATCAGTAGGTCTTAATATATCACCTGATCGATATTCCTCGAAACCTTCATGCCAGAGTCTTATAGTTGCATAGTTTGGATCTGAAATCTCAGAATTCGTACCATTTTTAAAATAAATAAAGAAATCTCGGGTAGCTGCGTTTGCTGTAGTCCCATTTAAAATCCAAATTAAATCCCCAATTGCATTTGTTTGATTATCATATGATCTTAAATAAGGATCAAATTGACAATCAACTTCATAATAATTAGAGCTGGATAAATATTCAATAACGCGAATAGTAGATACATTTAATATGGAATTTTGGATATTTAAATCATCGAAATACTCAGTGAAATTGATAAATAATTCAACTGGTGCATCATGTTGACCGCCAATAGCTTCGATTCCCACTGGAACTCTGAAATCCCAAGAATCATTCCACCAATCATATGTTGTTGGTGGTAAACTAAGCCCTGGGGTGAAATCCGAATCAATATTCTGATCATTAGAAGCATCGCTATAATTTGTACTATTCGAAGGTAGAAATG
>JAEOSP010000053.1 GCA_016840305.1 Candidatus Hodarchaeota archaeon | reverse complement strand
GCCATCGATTCAAGAATTTTTTGACTTGCGTAGAAAAAATCCTCTCTATCACTTGAACCCATTATCTTTAACTCTGGTACTGTGAGTGTAAGTCGTTTTGAATCAATAAGTGGATCATATAATAGCCTCCGTTGCTGCAGAAGCGTTTTACATCTTATATCGGAATTAGCTAGATGCATGTTGTTATCAAGTATGTTCAAAAGAACAATATCTTCATCGTTTGGGCTTATTTGAAATCCTGCAATTGAAATATAATGTCTGGAAGGCTGTAAAGTTTGAACCCCGACAACACTACCACTATCATCAATTCCTAGCATTTTTTTACTCCAGTTTGATTCTATCAACTTATTTTCTGAAAAGACAATAGAAAAGAACTATTTACTTATGATTTTTTCGAAAAGATTATCTTTCGAATGATTTTTCTGCCTAATCTGGGTTTGAGATCGTATTCTTGATCGTGCCAATACGAGTTATGCTGCTTCTTACATTTTCGGACTTCTAAATCATCAGTAATAATATCCTCTGACGATTTCCACGAAATTGTATGATCTTTATTCCCTAATGAATTCCGTTTAAGATCGGCTCCAATTTGGATGAAAAAATTTTTCGAAATAACTATTCTATCATGAAATGGAGCCGTTCCATTTTCAAAAAGTATCTTTCGTACTTCAAAAAAGCGTCTACCCTTAGATAACAATTTAGCTTGTTTCAGAAACTTCCGTTCACTCTTTAAATTACCAACTAATAATCTGATATTACATCCTTGGGGAATGTCTACAAGATACTCAAGAGTTGTTTCATCAACATATGGAAGTTGTAGCCTCACAGTTCCTTTTATTTCCGTGAATAACTTTTCAATGACATTTGTTGCTGTAATGCGATCACTATTCTTAATAAAAATTGTTCCCTCAGGTTCTAAGATATCTGTCAGTACCGTTTTTCCTTTAGGGTAAACCACTAATGTGATTATTCCATTAAACTTTCCAAGTTCCCATTCCACTTGCTCTTTTCCATCTGGACGAAATGATTTTAGACACATTACTGAATTATCTAAGTATTTCAGAAGGAAATTTTTCGAAAATTCTCTGAGATCATAGCATTTAAACCCATTTACATCCTTCTTGGGATTTATTTGACCAAAAACTTCATTTATTGTTGAAATTATTTGATTTGGGACAAATTTAAGATTATGATAATACAGATCTAAAAATTCAGCATATTCTTTCTGATAAGTGGATGTAATAAAACCATAGATCGTATTGGACTTGTTGTGTTTCCACACAGCTA
Organism: Candidatus Hodarchaeota archaeon; assembly: GCA_016840305.1. The sequence goes on along the minus strand of JAEOSP010000053.1, from coordinate 867 downwards.
CTGACAGACCACGACTAGATTTTTCTGCACTCGCAATAGTCAGAACCTTTAACTTTCCGTATATTGCGGATCTAAGTTGGTTTGCAAGAGCCGTCCCATCTGAAATTGGTATTCTTTGTACTTCTTCTGCAAGTTTTTCTGGTTCTGCGAGGATGTCTTCGATCTTTGCCAGAAGATTGGAAAGGGTATCAAATAAATCGTCACTTATTTTATTTATTTGGTCTTCTGGAAACTTCATTCGTTGTATAAACTCATTCCTTTTCTTTAAATCAACATAAATATATTCAGAGTCAACACTTATCTCACTTGCTAAAAATTCTCGTAAAGTTTCACCATCAGGAACAGGTATATTGATTTTTCTACGAATAACAATCCCATGTAAGAAATAGGTGGCGTTGCATGTTGCTAATAGCGCCTGCCAAGCATTTTCAATCACAGTATTTGGATCAGAATCATCTTCACTCCTTAAATTCATAAAACTCTTGAAAAAAAGCGAGGCTTGTCTTATATATCCCTTGGGTAGTTCTTGATCAATACAGCCTTCAACATACTCAAAACGCTCGTTCAGATCTCGTTCTTGTTCACTTGGAATCAATCGAGTTTCGGCTAAACCTTTAACACCTAACCATTTTATAAATCTCTTCAGTGACAATTTTCGTTTCGCTATAACATCAAAGAGAGGTAACATATCTTCACGAATTTTAAATGTTTTATTCAATCGAAGTACTAATTTTGCACCCAATACTGCCTTTAATTCAGTTGGTTCCACCCTTTTATGCTCGTAGACGTTCAATAATGCATTTAGAGAAATATCTAGCTCTTCTGATGTGTCTATTTCATCGCGCCAAGTTCGTGATTGCCAACCAT
>JAEOSP010000515.1 GCA_016840305.1 Candidatus Hodarchaeota archaeon | reverse complement strand
TTCAATAGCTGGTACTCTCGGTCTCATAATAGGAACAAATATTATAAATCTATTCCCATTATTTTTTGGGGATTTTGTCGGTAGGTATCTCCACTTTCAGTCGCGCTTTTAACCGCGATGAAAGTGAGACAACAGACTCAAGACGCAAGACTCAAGACATAAAAGATGCAAAAAAGGGGCAATTTAGGTCGGATTGTGGTTAAAAAGTGTCAAAAAAAGGCAAAAAATGACCAAAAAAGTGCTTTATTTAACCACAGATTTGACAGATTAGAAAATTTGGGGTAGTCTATCATGATCAAAGAATAATCTGAAGAGGTCGAGGATACAAATGGATATACCTGATAGATGCAAATCTTGGCGCGAGGAGATGGAATCTGGAAATAATAAAGATAAGAGGATTTTAGACAATATTTGTAGGGATAATTGCATAAAATCCGGAATTAGTGACGAATTTTTTAAACGACTGGCAGCCAAAGGAAACCCACTCAGTCCTGAAGATGCCAAAAACACAGCTATTGATATAGTTAAGACTGATCCTGATAGATTTTTATGCCAAGGGGAAAGAATTCCCAGTAATGCATTTAATACGCTTTTTAGATTAGAGGATGTAAAAAAATTAGGAAAACATCTTTCTGATGAGCATCTACGCAATTTTGGCATAAGGGACCGAAAAACACTCAATTATAAAGAGCTTCCTGACGATGAATTAAGTATTATTGTACATATGTATAAGGGAACACTGGACTTAGGCAACAGACTTGATATCGTATGGGTTGCCGATAGCGAAAATTCTGAGCAAATTGGCTTAAAAGAATTGGTTGACAGGTTAGGATTAGCTAATCTTGAAGAGGAGGAACGTTGTCTTAAAATTGTGTATAAACGGGATGAAGCGAAAAAAAACTTGCACTTACCGCGTTCTTTTGATGGAATAGATCAAGGTCAATTTGAAGTGGTTGAGGATTGTAACGCGGATGCCGGAAAGACTCTACCGTTAAATCTGCCACATGAACAAGGTTTGCCAGAGGCCGTACATAGAGGATGTAAGGTAGAGCCGGAAATATTTGAAGTGGAACCAATAGAATGATTTCAGTCGAACGAGCATTGAATTCTCTCCGTGGAAAAAGCGTAGAAGAGGTACGTGAATTTGCTCGTAACCGAATTTTAGGTACAGATATAGCATCCTTTGGAAGTGGACACTCAACCGAACCGAGCGAAGACGTAGTAATTCAGCTACTTGGAAATCCAGAACTTGGGCCAGAAAAAAGGAAAGCGGTAGTAGAAGGATGGATGGACGTATATCGAGAAGTAAGAAAATGGTTAGATGACCCTGATTACGTTGAGGACATTGACAAGTGGAAGGATGTAGTTGTAAATCTATGTAGAGTTGTTGACATTGCTGAGCCGCCAGAATTTAAAAAATATGTAAAGCGACTCATAACCGAGCTACTTGACGAAGAATCAAGTCCAGGAGAAATACTGGGCGCCGCGGTAAAAGCATATATGGCGTCTGCGCAAGATGAGAAAAGCATCCGGTTTTGGGAGGAAGAAATTCTGAAAAATAAAGATGTTGCGGCCTATGGCTTCAATGCTTTACTTGACATCGATCCTAATCATGAACGCATCGAGGAAATACTTTACGAATTGTGGCGTTTACAGGTGGAAGAGGATTGGCTGGTAAATACAGCATTTCTGCTGCGCCGGGCGGCCAGAGTAAGAAATGAGACTGCCTTAATATACCGGGTGCTTTTGAAGTTGAAAAACAAAGACTATTCTTTGTGGGAAAAAATTGAGAAAGAACTAAAGCAACCATGGAGTCAACAATGGTTAGACAACATAAAAGAGACATTCTATCCTATGGGAAGATCAACAAAAGACGATAAAATTCACTACATTATAAAAGGGAAGCGTTCAAAACCTGTGAAGTTTTGGGCTAAAGATTACGCAATTCCATTTGAAAAGGGACGGCGCTACATATTTATTGCAGAGACCGAAGGAGTGGATTATTACATTCATGATTACATGGGAAGGCTTTTTTCAAAATTAAAGGGAAAAAGCCATATTGATTTTGAAGAAAAAGAACACCCACTTCTTGAGGAGATTGAGCATGTCTCATAAATTGGATAAATTAAGTACAGGCATGAGAGGTTTAGACGATGACTTGCGAGAGTTGTTTGCAATATGTGAGGACAAAGAAAAGCTTAGTACTATAAAAGAGGCTATTGCTAATGAGGATATCTCAAGTGAAGAATTTTCAAAAGTTGTACCCGAAGTCTTGGTAACATTTTCGCTTTTTTTAACTGGTCCTCAATTTATACTTTTGTTAGATGATATTAACGAAGAGGCTGTTGATTTAGTTAAAGATGCAAAATCGCTTATTGAGAAACATTTTGGCAACTTGTTTGAGAATGAAAATGCCAAATTAGTGTTAAAGAAAATAACAGGGGGGCAACAGGATGGTAGTGAATTTATGCATGATGAAGTTATTCGACGAGTTGGATATTATCTCTTGTGGGGAAATGAACCACCGACACTTATGCCAACAGTTCAAATGGCTTTAAAAAACAGGAAAAGAAAAATTCTGTTAAAATCAAGTTTAGATTGGGAAGATTTTAGCTTACTTTTGAGAAAGTTATCAAGCATCTTTCTTGAATTGCTTGAAAAAGGAAAACCTCTTGCTGAATTGGGACAAATTGATTCGTATGATTCCCAAGAGATTGTAAAGAATATTGAAGAAACTTTAGGAAATCTACAGAAGATGAAAAAGATTATGCCTATATACAAAGCGAAGACTGAGACTGATAGCAACAAACAATCAGTAAAAGACTCATCGAATTGAAAAACACTATTGTTCTTAAGTAACGATTCTAACTATCTAAACTAAACAAAACTTTCGATTTTCTCTTTACAAATTCGTTCTGTCACTTCATGTATTTCCCTGACACAGGGAGCGAGTTTTTATACTTAATCCAATTTTAATTTCGGCAAATGTGCTAACGACTTTTTCATGTCCCGCCATTATACTGAGTGTCCGCGCCTACAATCAATAAATTTATAGTTAAATTGGTGCGAACAATCGCACCCTACATTCTGACCCCCAAATAAATTTGAGGGCTAACCGATATTGATGCGACAAAAGAGTCGCGGTTTTTATAAATCATCTGCGTCAACGAGATGGAGGACATAAGAAAACAACAGCAAGCGAATTTACGAAGAAATACGGTGCCAAGAAATTAGTATATTACGAGAGATACGATAACGAACAGAAGGGGAAAACAAGAGAAAGACAGATCAAAAGGTGGAAAAGGGAATGGAAGCT
>JAEOSP010000514.1 GCA_016840305.1 Candidatus Hodarchaeota archaeon | reverse complement strand
TTTATCTTCTTCGAAATCTAAAATATTCTTACTTACCTCTAATTTAGATCGTATTTCCATCTCAACCTTTATTGTATCATGCCCTCCTGTAGAAGATACAATTATTTTACCAGTATAAAAATCTGACCAATCATTACGAATGATACTAACGTTAATTTGATCTTCATTCTTAGTGGTGCCTGAGTAAGAATTCAGTTTAATCCAATTTTCTTCACTTTCCGCTTTCCACTCCAAAATGCCATCTCCGCTGTTTGTAATCTCAAATACTGAATCAGTTACTTCGCTACCAAAATCTAATTCCAGTGGTGAAACATGTAATATGGGAATTACTTCCATAAAAATAATAACATTGTCAGTTCCTCCATTTGAAAAAACTTTAAGAGTATCTGTATATTTTCCCTTCACCAAACTATTTCGATCAATAGTAACAATTATCGTATCCTCTTCTCCAAATTTTGCTCTTCCAGTATCTTGATCCAGCGAAACCCAGGTTTCCTTTTTTGTAACATTCCAAATTAATGTACTTGCGCTATCACCCTCATTTGAAATATAAAATTCCATCGTTTCGTTTTCGCTTTTAAAATCCAAAGAGTCTGGCTCTACTTTAAGTTTGGACTGTTGAGAGAAAATATTAGAATTGGTAGCTATTATTAATAAAAAACAGATAAAAATTGCTCTTCTCATTTTTCTTTTTCCTCAATAAATTTTCGCTACTAATGATAAGGAAAATCTGGTGGACCAGGCAATGGTTTATCAGGTTCAGGCTGTAATAATATGTATGCAACTCCTGCCACTACCGCGGCACTTGCTCCTCCAATAATCCACCATTTCCTTTTTTTAATATATGATCGCCTGTTAGCAGTTCGCTTTTGTTGCTGAATTTTTGAGGTAAGTGTCATAAATTTCTGATCCTTGGTAGCTGTTGGCTGATAATTTACATTCAACTCCAAAAGTTTATTGATTGCTCCTTCAGCTTTATTATGATAGTCTTCCGCAATATATGCCCGCGCTAACAGGGCATAGGCTTCAGCTTTTGTCGTCTTATCAGTAAATACATTTGCCTCCAAACAGGAATCTAATAGCGAAATTGTTTGGTGGAAAAAACCCAGCTCATATTTATTTTGCGCTTCTGTTAATTTCTCATTACTTAAAGTCTGTGAATGGGCTGGAAATGAATTTAAAACAATCATCAATATTAAGAATGAGAGAATCCCCAAAAAATGAAAACTATGTTTCAATTGTTGTTTACGATTGCTCATTTTCTTTTGTATCCTCAATAATTATTTAAAATTACTAAATCAGCTATTCGATTATTTTTATTAGTATTGTTGGTCAACAACTCATTAGTTTATTTCACAGATGAAAGTGAATCAGGATCAACATTGGGACAGGTATATTCATAGGGAATGTCTCCACCAATGAAGTCCTGCCACTCCTGGGGCGTAAGATTTCGCGTTACATGCTGGCATACTCTTTCAGCTAACATTTCAACGCGTGTAATCCAGGCAAAGATAGATTGGTAAGCGGTACTGGCTATCAATGTATTCCCATCCGGACTAAAAGCAATAGACAGCACCCATCTATCATGATCCGGCAATAGAATGGGATTTCTATCGAGTTGCTTTAATTCCCATAATCTAACACTTTTATCTCGACTACCTGATGCTATCCATTGCTCATCTGGACTAAATGCCACAGAAGTAACAGGTCCCTCATGTCCTCTTAATTCTGTTAATGGATTACATGTCATAGTTATATAATCAAAAAACCACAGTTTTACTAACGCATCAGAACCACCTGATACCAATGTATCGCTACTTTCACTGAATGCGATTGAATTGACTGAACCATTATGACCTATATGATTATTTAATAATATAGGTTCCAGATCATTACTCTCTAAATTCCAAAAATAAATTTTTCCATCATCAGTTCCTGCTGCTAATACATTTCTATTGGGACTAAAAGACACGGTTCTAATTCTTGAAGGGGGGGTGAGCAGAATATT
>JAEOSP010000513.1 GCA_016840305.1 Candidatus Hodarchaeota archaeon | reverse complement strand
TGAGGTATTTCTCCAAACTGATTCACGTAAAAAATGAAGTGCCTCACAGTATTTATTCAGCCATTGACGACAGGAGGGAGAGGGAGAATAGCTTACTGAGTTCAAGCTCTCTCTCTATCTCTTTGTCTTTCTCGAAGTCTTTCTCTCATCCTGTTAAGATATATTGTTATGCTTGGCTTGCATATTATACTACCCTCATCGTCTACATCAGTTAAGATTCTTGTAGATCCGTCGTAAAACCCATTCATGTAATATTTCATATGTCGAGCTTGCCTTCTAGGTATAATATTAAATCCAGTATTTTGACATTCTCTATTGATTATTCTTGAAATTTCTTCTTCGTTTTCATGTTCACGCATATGAGCTGAGAGAATTTTAAAAAGAGCTAACGCTCCTCTTGGAATGTAAGCTTTGAAATCTTCTATCAAAGCTTTTGTGATGGCTATTGCTAATACTCCCAAAATTTCTCTATGAACTTGCAGGAGTTCAGGGCTATTAAGAGGATAGCCAGCCATCCTTATTGAAACCAATTGATTGATAAGCTTTCCAAATTTATATCGTGCCCCATCACGTTCGAGTAAATACGCTTTTTCCATAACATGAAGAATTGTATTGTCAGGAATGCGTGTAAACTGTAGCTCAATTAGATCGTCTACATCAATGTGTTCTTTTTGCTCAAAAAGTGCAATGTCTTTTAATTCTATAGCGGTGTTGAAAAATGCGTTTGTTTTAAAATCTCGTTTGTATACAAAATCAAACTCAGGCATTGCTTCTCTTATCCATTCAGGAATAACGCCTGTTTGTACATATGAAGAAAGGATTTCATCAAGTTGTTGAAGAGAAAGCATACACGTATCACAAATAGGTCCTCTAGAAGAGCGTTTACAAATATTACACCGAGGCACCTATTCCACCAAGTTAATTATTAGGCTTGTCAACATTATTAATAGTGTCTCTTTTTAGATAAGAAGCTCTCTTTGGAGAGTAATTTCTAACGATGCAAGCACCTCTAAGTATTTTTGTATGAAGGCATCTGTAGCAGTGATTACATTTTTCTTTTTCCACAAAGAGAGATTCCTCATCCAATCCAAGTGCTCCAGTGGGACACAAGGATACACAAGCTTCACATCCAATGCAATTTATTGCCTTTTCGAGAAGCGTGTTAAGCTTTTTTTTATCACGTTGGTTAACTCGAACTCGCATTTCATTATCAAAAACAAAAAAGTCATTGCTAATGATTGGTAGTAGTTTTTTTATCCTGCGTGATTCTGCAGATGTTCTCGTTGATAGTATCAAGTCAAGCTTATCATCCTTGCCATCACAAAGAGAGTATATGCCAACTGAAATTCTTCTAATCGGTGGTGCAAAAACTGTCCAGCCTTTACCTTCAATAAATCGTTTTTTATCATTAATGCCCAGCATCTCAGCATATTTTAATAGTTCACTGTCAAGTTTTTGTATTTTCTCAGGGTGCAGTTTCTCTATTACTTTCCAGTCATTATTGGTTCTATAGGGGCAACACCAGCAACCGATCCTTTTGAAGTGATTATAGAGCGTGTTCACTGGCAAATTATACGTTTTGATATATTCCCAAATTTCTTTTTCAGACCAATCGAGAAGAAGATTAACTTGTTTGATTGGCATAACGGGATTTGAATCAACTGCCAAATATCTGTGTCTTCTGAAAGACTCCTCTCTTCGAAGACCTGTAATAAAAGCATCTAAATGTTTCAGTCTCGCGTATTTCATTAACGGAGAAAATTTAAAGACATCACAGCACCAACGAAATCTTCTAGATGGAAATCCAACTTGCATTGCAACCTCAAAGAAATCCCTTGGAGCATATGTAGTATCAATTGTTATTCCGTAAAAATCGCTGACTGTTTTGATATATTCTTTTGTTTCTTCAAATTCGATTGTTGTATCGGCAAATACCGCTTTTTTAATACCGACACGAATGGCAAGATCTAATGCAACAAGACTATCCTTACCACCCGAAAAACTTACAGCGATCCTATCAAAATCGTCTGGAAGAGATTGAAGAAATGATATTGCCTTTACTTCGTTAGCTAACATTACTAGACAATATTTGATAGGTCATCGTTTTAAATCCTTGCACCAAGGATGGATTTGTTA
>JAEOSP010000052.1 GCA_016840305.1 Candidatus Hodarchaeota archaeon | reverse complement strand
CCGCTTTCTGACATTGAATAGAGTCACCTAAGCCTGGAACATTAATTACAATTATAGTATCCGCTAGTTTTAGTACATCTACTTCACTCTGACCTGCGCCAACGGTTTCAACAATAATAATATCCATACCAAACGCTTCATACAACATACTAATGTCAAATACTGCTCTTGAGATCCCCCCTTTGTATCCTCGTGAAGCAAGGCTACGCATAAAGACATTAGGATGTAAAGAGATGTTAGTCATACGAACTCTATCTCCTAAGAATGCCCCACCGCTGAAAGGACTCGTAGGATCTACAGAAATAATTCCTACAGATTTTCCATCGTCTAACATTTTTTGTGCTAAAGCGCCTGTTAAAGTACTTTTACAAACTCCCGGCGATCCAGTAAGTCCAATTATATAAGATTCGTGTGTTACGTCTTCAAAATGTTTAAAGACCTCGTGTGCACGTTCTGGCTCATTTTCAATAATGGTAATTAATCTTGCTAAGGCAATTTTATCCTTTTTTTTGAAGTTTGTAATTAGAGTTCCTAAATCATTACTCCTCATGAAAAAATGACTTCCTCTGACTCGTGGTTGATAAATGAATAAGTTAGGTAGAAAAATATTAGGTAGGTTTTTTAGTTTTTGAAAGTGTTTTGAAACCTTATACATCTTTTAATTTACAGAATAAATCTGCAAATTTTGAATTTTTTCGATAAAAAACTGGGGGTTGACCTATTGGAGCTTTGACTTTTCTAACTCCTTTTTTAAACTCACTCCCTGACCAAACATGAATCCAAATATCATCTGGAAAATAAACTTCCCTTTCACATGAATTTGGTTTTATTACGGGTGCTACCAACAAATCTGAACCAAAAAGGTACTGATATTTGAGATTATACAGTTCTGGATCGTTTTCATAATGTAAAAAACATCCCCTAAATGGTGGTATACCCTTTTCTTGATATTCCTGTGATAAATTCTGCATATAAGGTTTTAACTTTACATGAATATCAACCATTTTCGCAAAATGGGCAAGAACTTCATCATCATAATCAAATTGTAGATTATCAAAGGGTCGAATGCTTTCATGAGTACGCATAGTCATTGTACAGACGCTAGCTTCAGTCCAACGCATAAACATTTCTTTGGTGCGAATGTATTTACCTGCACTATGAAATCCTCCAATATCAAAATGATAATAACCTATGCCACAAATTCCAATTGAAATTCCTGCTGCGATCACGGTTCCTAAACCGTCGCCCAGGCTCCAATCAACAAGTTGGTCTCCTGCCCAAACTGAGGTAGTATATTCTGAAACTCCTGAATAGCCAGCTCTTGTAAAAAAGACTACCTCACCCTCCTTTCCCAATTCTTGAATTGCTTCTAAGTTCACTTTTGCGAATATCACTGGAAATCTATTATGAAAAGATTCAGGACTTTCACCAGAATCTAATATACAATCCATAGGAAGATACTCACCATAATCTGCCATCCATCCTGATAATCCGATCTTTAACATATTCTCCTTTATTACTTCTTTAAACCAATCAAGAGTATTAGAATTAGTTAAATCTAGCATCGCTTTATCCCCACTATCAGTAACGATTTTGTAATAATCCCCTTTTTCATCTTTTATACAGAGATTCTTTTTAACTGCTTCCTCAAACTGTTCTTCACCTTCAGCGAGCATAGAATTGTTATAACCGAGGAACTTAATCCCTTTGTTATTTAATTGTTTTATGAAGTCTGGTAGATTTGGATATAATGCTTCATCATATTTCCAGTTCCAAATTAATCTTTTTGATCGCCCCTGCATATGAATTCCTTGCCAATCTTGGCACCAAACAGCTGATACTTTAACGTCATTATCCAAACACGTCTTGATTTTTTGTTCTACTATTTCTTGTCCTCCTTGGATCCCCAGCCAAACGCCATCATAAACCCAATCGGGTAGAATTGGTTGAATTCCTAACATTTTTGACAAATGACTAACTGTATCAAGCGTAGAATCATACTTCCCGAAAGTGATTTTTTCAGGAATGCTCCAAATATAT
>JAEOSP010000051.1 GCA_016840305.1 Candidatus Hodarchaeota archaeon | reverse complement strand
TTATTATGCAAGGAGTCTTAACTATGTTATGCGTCCCAATATTTCCGGAAACACTTCACTTGGCTTGGGTACTATTAATAGCGATATGTAACGTGCTAATTGTTGGATTTATAGGTTGGATTATGGATAGGAAAGGAGTTTATATCAGGTTTTAATCATTGAATCTCATTCTGATCGCGTTGTCTGATCTGTTTTTCTATGAACTAGACGTGGTATTATCAATTCTCAAAGGTTTAATTGCTTGAGAAATAGAGAGGTTTAATGCTTGGAATTGTGTTTGCACTATCTGCAAATTTCGTGTTTGCTGTATCTAATGTATTTTTCAAGAGAACAGAAAGAGATACCTCTCCAACCATGATAAACCTATTTCGAACAAGTGTTGGAGTTGTTACCTTCCTTATTATTGCTCTTATTACCAATTCCTTTGATATTATAACTCAACTCCCCCTCTACGTTATTGGTTTTTTAATATTAAGTTCAGTTTTAGGCCAAGTAATGGGGGACACTGCATATTTCTTTTCTCAGCAACATTTGGGTCCAGCTAAAGCACTTGCAGTGTCTTTGACTTATCCTTTTTTCACGATTATTATTGATGTATTATTTCTAGATGGAGTATTCAACCCATGGATTTTGCTGGCGGCTTTAATTATAAGTGGTGGAGTTTTATTAATCTCCTATTCTCAGAAATCCAGGAGTGACGACTTAGGAATCTCTAAAGACAAGACAAGAAAGAAAATTTTTTTAGGGATACTCTTTGCATTCATCGCTTATATTAGTTGGGCTGTTGGAATCACGTACACGGATATTTCCTTAAACGAAATTGATGTTTTATTCAGTACTGGTAGATTAACATCGATTGTAGGAACAATGGTCAGGTTTCCGATAGCACTAATTCTGTTATCTGGAATTAATTTCTCATTGTATGGCGTTTATAGACGTAAAGAAGAATCAAATTCTGATATTGAATTCAAAGAATCTCATAAATATCAAGTAAAAGGAAGAAGTAGAAGTTCATGGTTGTGGTTAGTCGCAGGAGCACTAGTTGGAACTTCTTTGGGAGTTTATCTATTTTCAGAAGCTGCGTACCTTGCTGGAGCTGTAACAATGGCCTTAATGTGCACTACTGGGCCTGTTTTCTCAGTTCTCCTTGATTGGCTTGTAAACAAGGAGAAAATAACAGTTCTGGGCTTCTTAGGGATATTAGTCACACTTGGTGGTGTTGTAATAATCATTCTAATTTGATACTATAAGCAAACCATTTTAGAGCTGAAAGATACTACACTTTTGTAGAGGACTGGATTTCTTATGCTACCCAAGAATGAACGGATAGAAAAGCTGCGCACTCAGAGTCGTTTAGCAATTCCTCGCATTTCTATTGAACGCGCTAAATTGCTTACAGAATTCTATAAGTCCTCCAAGGCTCAAGGGTTAAGTATTCCAGTCACTCGAGCAATGGCATTCAAATATATTTTAGAAAACAAGACAATATGTATCAATGATGGAGAATTAATTGTAGGAGAACGTGGTCCCGAACCAAAAGCAACACCCACATACCCCGAAGTATGCATCCACACTGAAGAAGATTTTAAAATTCTAAATTCTCGAAAAAAAATCTCATTTAAAGTCAATCCCGAAGCATTGGATATTCAATTAAATGAAATCTATCCATTTTGGGAAGGAAAATCTATTCGGGAAAAAATATTTCAAGTGGTTCAACCCGAATGGATTGAAGCATATAAAGCGGGGATTTTTACAGAATTCATGGAGCAACGTGCCCCTGGTCATACATGTGGTGGCAAACTCATCTGGAAAAAAGGATTTTTAGATTTTAAGCTAGAGATACAAGATGCCATACAGTCTTTGGATACTGTTAAAGACTCCCACGCTGATGCAAAAAGAGAGGAGTTGAAAGCAATGGAAATTGCTGCTGATGCAATTATTTCCTTTGCATATCGTTATTCAAATGAAGCACGATTACTTGCAGAAAAAGAATCCAATCCTATTCGTAAAAAAGAACTTCTTAGAATCGCTGAAATATGCACCCAAGTTCCAGCTCATGCGCCAACAAATTTCTGGGAGGCTTTACAACATTATTGGTTTATCCATCTTGGAGTTATTACTGAATTTAATACATGGGATTCCTTTAATCCAGGACGGTTAGATCAGCATCTCATTTCTTTTTATCGAGATGGTCTAGAAAGTGGAGAATTGGCTCCTGAAT
>JAEOSP010000512.1 GCA_016840305.1 Candidatus Hodarchaeota archaeon | reverse complement strand
CCAAGGAACAAATCTGACAACTAGTATTACCAATCCCGTTAATCAGCCATTCAATGTAACTTTACATTTCACTGAGGCCCTAAATGAAAGTATATCTATAGAAGGTGCCACATTGACTTTAATTGGCATAAAAGAATGGCGTTTTATAGAATATCATGAAAATGGGGATTATATAATAGAATTAATCACAGGAGATGTTCTAGGGATATATCCCATCCTTATTATGGCCTCAAAGCAGAACTATGAGGTTGGTCGAGCCGCATTCGAGTTATTAATTCGCCCATTTACTACCCAACTTCTCCTTTTAGAAAGAGAAGAGCCATCAGCAGTTATTCCAGTTAATGAGACTATAAAACTCGAAATTTATTATAATAACACTGATTTAGGGATTCCTATTACTGAAGCAGATCTGAGGATTAGTGGACTCCCTCTGACGAATAACCGAACGATCACATGGGAGCAATTTGGAGATTTATACCGTGTTTCAATTAATACTGGATTTTTACCCGAAACGAAACCATTCACCCTCACCATTCTCGCAAGACACCCCCCACAATACGAGACTGCCACTCTAACGTTTGGAATTACAATCGCCCCAATTCCATTTAGGGCTCAGAATCAACCAGCCGCGAGTCCAGAAGAAGAACCAACTCTTGCGCAATCTATATCCGTTGAACAAGGACAAGAAGCCAATGTAACTCTACAGTTATGGGATATATACCATTCAGCTCCCATTGATGATGCGAAAGTTACATGGATTCTGTACGTCCATAAAACTGAATTAGATGAAGCCAAAGCCGTAGCAAAGAAAGGATTGGCAATGGTTCAATTGATAGAGTGGAAAGTATGGAAGCGAGGAGCCTTTGAATCAATTGGAAATGGGACATATCTTGCCTTTATCCCGGCCACCGATCTTGAACCCGGAACTTATCGTCTTGAGTCCACAGTCAGTAAAGAGTTGTATGGAGAACGGTTATACACCATGGACTACATCGTCACTCCAAAATCTGGGATTAACCTCATTTATCTCTATTTAGTGGTAGCAATTGCTGTTGCCGGAGCAGGCATTGCAATTTTCAGGTTTAGGAGAGTAGTAGGTCTTGATAAGGAACGAGTGTTAAATATTGCCGAAGTAATGACCGATGAAGAAGTTTTAGATCGTTTAGAGGATCATACTTTTGGATGTATCCTATCATATTTTGATCAGAGAGAAGGCCCCATCCCAAGTATTGTGGTTCCTGATTTATTAGAAGATCACATTCAGTTCTTGGTTGATTTATCAGATCGCGCTTTTAGAGCCACAGGTTTTGTAGAGGATTCCACTGAATATATCATTACTATCTTCAATACCCGATTAGAAGAGTCCCGAATGGTTTGTGTGAGCTATGCATTTGCCTTGGATAATCCGGAAGCGCGCAGCGGGAAAGAAAACTTGACAATAAACCTTCTGATCGACCCACATACGGTGAATTAACAAATATCTTCCAACAGGAGATTCTTCCAGCCGTACGAGAGATTCGTTCTTTGATCATACAAAAACTTCCAAGAGAAGATATAATCAGCCAAATGGATCATCTACGGAGCGTTGTAACCCGAATAATAATGGCTTATATTGAAATCTATGGGGAAGAAGCAGTCCTCGGAGAAGAAGGCGATGTCATTATCGAAGGTGAAGAATCCCTCTAAATATAGAAGAAAGGCCAACTCCCATCACCTATTGATTTTTTACCTTATGGCAGGTATTAAGTATTGAATAAGGAATTTATTGTGTGCCAAGACGACTAATGAGGGTTTTCAAAGAAGGATAGATATCTAAGAGGCCGGCATCCTTAGGAAAGGTGGCGGTAAGCACAAGGTCAGCATCAATTTTTCTCCAAACCATTAAACCAGTCTCAGTTTCTAAAATAGAGCCCGTGAGAGTTTCAGAAGGATCCTCGGATGAGTTAGAGGAAAAGACCTCCAAGAAAGTTGGATTAAATTTTTCAAACAGCGCACTAGAGGTATTCTCATCGCCGATCCGAGTCAGTGGACTGCCAACAGATAAGGAAACTACTTCAACGGAACGGGCTTGCGTTTTTGCATGAAACGAGACAATAAGAGATTGAAATTGCTCCGGAGTCCGTTCACCGGAGCTAATAGTCGACCGAATGGCATCAAATAAGGAGTCATCATATACGGAGGTTAAATGCAGCGCTACAGGGGTGGTTACATCAGTTAATAAAGCGGCTTTGATCGCATACACGTAATATTCGAGGTCCTCACTAACCATGTCTTTCTTATGAAGAAACACTGCGATTTGAGCAGAGTTGCTATACAGTTCCAAATTCTCAATACATTTGTCGAAATAGAATTTTGCGCGAGTCAATTCTTCCAGCTTAGTCAGGTCAACAACCCAAATGAGCATCCGGACATTTGTGAAAATAAATTCCGCTAATTCCCCAGTAAACCGATCAAGAAAGGCTTTTTGACCGCCCACATCGAAAATTGAGAGTTTTTCCCCGTCAACATCGACCGTTTTACGGTGATATTCGAGGGTCGCATCATACCGACTGTCGATAGGTGGAGGATTGCGTCCTT
>JAEOSP010000511.1 GCA_016840305.1 Candidatus Hodarchaeota archaeon | reverse complement strand
CATTTGAAGTCTCTTTGGAATGAAGTTCACGAATTAAAAAGCAATTTCACTAATATCAAGTTTGTACATGTTTTACGCAATAATTCCTGGATTAAATATGTTGACAAACTCTGTAATCAAGCTCTAAACAAAAATTCCTGATATCATCAGGATAGATATATTTCAGTTTCTATTTCGACCATCGTTGGCAGTTTTTGATTCTTTTATTAAAATTAAAAACCTTTAAGTTCCAAATGTAGTAATGGTAGGTTAGATTAGTAAGTATAAGGAATATAATTATTGATTTATCTTCTCAAACATAAAATATTATAAATCTCAATTCTAAATCTTTATTAAGCACTTCTCTGAACAAAGAGATCGTAAAAAATTTCAAGATAGAATATTCTCCATCCTACTACGTGGTATCGACATGCCTTTTCGACCTTTTAAGAAAAAAAAGAGGAAGGATTTACCGAAACCTCCATCCTTATCTAACGAAGGAGGGTCGATGTTTGACGAAGTACTTGGGGAATTAAGAGCAACACGAGGATCACAATCCCAAAATCCATCTAAAGAGGTAAGAGAGACTGAATTTATAGCCGCTCCTCCACGCAATCCTACACCTCCTTCCTTTAATTCCGAGTATAATATTCCAGGGCCTCCTAGAAAGGAAGAACCATCATTTTTCAACAAAACACATGAACTACAGGGACCTCCGATCGAATCACCTATAAAAAAATTACCAAACCTTCCTGAAGTGTCATTTGATAGGCAATCTCCAAGCTTTGGAGCTGATGAAGTCTCAGACGACATTCTTGAAGAATTAAAAATGAAGGATTTCCGTCCAAATCTTGTGAAAGCTCCCCAAAAGAGATTTATTCCGAAATCCGATGATGACCTTAAAAGAAAACGTTTGCAGGAGTCGAAACGTGAATATTTTGAAGCAGCAAACAAACAGCTTGAGCTGAATTTTTATGATAACGCAGCGACATATATTGCGTGTGGCATTCTTTGTGTATTAATATCAGATGGATTGGAGGTTGCCCGATCAAGTTTGTCCAAATTAAGTTCTAGTCTCCCATCTGACGCTCTTAATAATGTTATTCTTGAAAATGTTCGCTTACTCCTTGATTCCGCTAAAAACAGGAATTTTACTTTTCTTACTCGAGCAGAAAAAACGCTCAAGAGTAATATGCAACAGCTATACCCGGAAGACATTGCTATTATCGAAAGTGGTATTAGATGTGCAAAGTCTTTATTCGGTTTATAGTAAGAGAAATTAATTATTAATCCTACAATAATAAGAATAAGGGATATAATTGGTCAATGGATTTCAAAAATAGCTTTATCATTTTACAGATGGAATGAGAAGAGAGCATCATGGAACCAACGGCCAGATTTACAGATAAGGCAAAATATTATCACGCTGGTCGTCCAGGATATCCAAAAGAAGTTCTAACGATCGTCAAAAATGTAACCAACCTTACACCAGACCCTTCAAGTATTATTGCTGATATTGGATCTGGAACGGGAAAATTATCAGAAGTTTTTCTTAAAGTTGGCAATACAGTGATAGGAGTAGAACCTAATAAAGCAATGAGGGATATTGCAGAATTAAAAATGAAAGATTACGAAAATTTTATCTCAATAGATGGTACTGCTGAATCTACCAGTATTAAGGATCACTCAGTAGATTTAATAACTGCTGGACAGAGTTTTCACTGGTTCAATGTACCAAAAACTCGGAAAGAGTTCCAAAGAATTTTGAAACCAGATAGATATGTAGTGATTGTATGGAATAATAGAAACGCTGAAATTTCTCAATTCTTCAGAGAATATAAAACCTTGCTTAATGATTTTGGGACTGATTATCACGAAGTAACCAAAAAGAAAATTAGAAAAAAGGATTTTTCTGATTTTTTTGGAACTGATAATTACGAGAGATTTCTTCGTCCAAATAGACAATGGTTAGATTACGAAAGTCTCCGTTTGAGATTGTTATCAACCTCATATATACCACCTGAAGAAAGTGATTCCTATCCTTTAATGATACAGAGACTCAAAGAATTATTCAATAAATATCAAATAGATAACTTTGTAGAACTAGATTATGAAACTGAAATGATTATTGGCAAAATTGTCTAATCAATTGTTAAAAGGAATGTCAAGAGGTTATACTGAGATGGCTAAAATCGATAAAAATCGTATCAGCTTTTCTCTGCTATTTGAGAAACAAGAATACCATTTATTAGCTATTATATTGTTAACAATAAGTCTCTTCTTCCTATTTTCACTTACAGATTTTACTAAAGGATCTTTCTTAGGAATAACTACTCAAACATGGATTCTCTTCGCTTATGTAATTCCAATTATACACCAAGTTTACGTTATGGTTGTTTGGCGTCTTGAACTACATTTTTCATTAGTAACCCGAAAATTAGGATCCCTGGGATTCTTTCTCTATGGTTTCTTGTTTATGATTTTATTCATCTCACGATTTCTGATTCTTTTCGCACTCGCGATATCGAATTCTGATACTCTGATTCTTTGGGATTATTCAATTCATATTATCTTTACAGTGATATTTTTACTTTTAGGGTTGTATATGGTCTATTCTGTTGGAATGTATTTTGGAATAAAACGGGCGATGGGAATTGACCATTTTGATAGTGGTTATAGCAAAAAAGGTCTTGTTAAGCAGGGCATTTTCCGATATATAGATAATTCAATGTATCTAGTGGGTTTTTTATTGTTCTATATCCCTGGACTCATGTTTTCATCGTTAGCTGCCCTTCTGATGGCCTTTATTCATCATATTTACATCTGGGTTCATTTTTATTTCACAGAACTCCCTGATATGAAAAGAATTCATCTGACATAAATAAATAGATAGAAGTGTAAATGTAGACAAAAAAATCCTTCTAAGTTTCATTTTCGGTGATCTCTCTCTGGTACAAACATAAATACAGGATTATCACGTCAATAGTTGGATTGTTTACCTACTGATGACCAAGTAATCCCTAAGCTCAGCTCAAACTCTGTTTGTTCTGACCTGCTGGATAGGGGATGTGTGACTCATCCCGTCGTGACCTGAAAAAATTAACGCTTCTTTCTTAGTCCAACAAAATCAGTCATGAAAAGAATTTATGGTAAAATTAAGTAGGGACAATCCATTTTCCTTACGTATACATTGAAAAACACTTTTGTGTAAATTTGTTTATCTTTTCAAACTGGAGTAATTACTTATGAGTATCTCAAAATCAAATTCTATAAGCCAATATTTCATTGGTTCGTTAATTGTAAGTGTTATTGGAGGATTTACAATACTTTTAGGCGATTTTGCTTGGTATGATGCCACAAATTACTATATAGGAGTTTTCGACGAGGGTTACATATTCTTTAATTTAGAAAAACCTCTTTCGGTAGTCATTTTTGGCTCAGTTGCATGTCTCTTATTCATAGCTTCATATGTTTCGTTTCTAGGATTACGAAATCCAGATCAAGAAGGATTAGAAGAAAAGGTCAAATATGCGACCTTAGGAGCGATTGGAGCACTTGTATCTCTTGTAGCTGGTGGATTATTATATGTAATTATTATGCTAATAGAAGATGATGCGTATTGGGGGTTTGACCTCGGCTTTTATGGTGGAGTAATTGGTGCAGGCTTAACTATTACCTTCCTGTTCCTTGTCAAACGTGAGTTTGAGAAGGCCTAACTAGTATTTTTTGTTCTTAGGACTGGCCATTAGCTTTTTCATTCATCAGGCCTTAGAATCGGAGTAATAATTGGTTTATCCTTGAACCATTGATGATGAACAGCATTAGAATGTTTAATTCTAATCTGGTAATCAGGGAGAGCAGGATTAAATTCCTCCACTTTCCATATAACATAATTTTGAGTATGAACACCAATTTTATTCATTGCTAAATCAATAGGAATCCAAGAAACAATGGGGGAATAAATCTCAGCCCAAGCATGTGCTTCCACCGAATTACCCTTGTTTGAAATATGATAACCTGTTAATCGCCTCGAAGGAATTCCACGACTACGGGATAAAGTAATGAATAAATCTGTAAATTCATCACAGTCACCTATTCCCTCTTTAACTGCTTTATGTGCTCCCAAACGCGTTTCTAGATTTTCACGTGTTTTTATAGATTTTAAAACGAATTTGCTAGCAAATTTGATCCACTGTTTGAGATTATCTTCATGAAAATCTTCATTTACCATTATCTCACCTAGAAAGGGGCTCTGAATTGACCAATATTCTGAACTTTCTTGATATTTTGTTCTTTCGTCTTGAGAAATTGCAGAAATTTCCCCCCAGTCGGTATCATGAAGAATTCTAGTCACAATTGGCT
>JAEOSP010000510.1 GCA_016840305.1 Candidatus Hodarchaeota archaeon | reverse complement strand
GTACGGCTGGCAGGAGCCGTATGAATCGAGAGGTTCACGTGGGGTTCTGTGAGGGCGTGGGGGTGAAATTCCCCCGCGCTACTCGACCTTTAATTCACACTATTAGCCTTTAAGGGGCCAGCACAAAACCTAGGGCCAAGTCCGAAAAAGAGAAAGTGGAGATTAAAGTATGAGATATTCAGTCAGCCCAAAAAAAAGGAAATGTTAGCCCCGTCCGACTGCATTCCGTGGTTAGGAAGCTGTTATTGGTAGATAAACGCTATCGAATCTTTTAAGAACAGCAGAGATTTCAGAAAGACAAAAGCTTCAATCCCAATAACTATCCAATAAATGACAGGGGAATCCTTCCTGCCTAACCACTCTCGCCATTTCCAGTCCCAAACATATCCCCTCTTAATTTGAACAGACAGAACTATCCCTATAACAGCGGTGAGCGTAACAAAAGCTAGAATCATTTTCTTTGTGATTAGCCCTATAAAAAAAGGGATGAGAGCTATTTGAAATATGTAGAAATAATTTTTTCTTTCTTCCATTTTTTTAGTGTGCTTCCTAACGTTCAAACTCACCCGCCGACGAAGGAGGTCGGGTGAAGTGCCTTGTTCGGCGATCCGATCCTATACACTTGGTTGACATTTTAACAACCAATGCAACATTGCATCATGTACAACAATTAATGAATTTCTCCTTAATCTATCCTCATTGTCTTTTTCCCCGGCATAAAAACCCGTATCGAACAAGTCTTCCCTTAACAGACCACCATGAGCTAAACGTGAACGAACATCATACATTTCCTTATAAAGATTCTCTTGGTCAGGTAATGAGTGTTCAATCATAAATTCTCTAAAACGGCTTCTAAGTCTGTAGATAGGTGTACCGCACTCATTGCATTTTTCAATACTGGCTGGAGCCCCACATGTCGAGCATGTTCCATTTTTTTCTTCATTCGAGCTCATTAATTTTTCTATCGCCATGACAGAGGCAACCATAGAAAGACTTGGGATTGTAGACTGAAAATGCAGTGCTTGATTATATAGGTGACACGCCATGTAATATGCTGTCTTCTTAATAGATGGTAGGGAAAAATAAATGTTAAATAAAGTATTTATATTATCTGGGAAGCCTATTTGGTCGTCTTTTGTATAGCCTTTGGTATCTCTAAAGCGTTTAACATATTCCTTTCTTGGTACTATAGGCATTTGGTCACAGGTATTTTCAGTAAAATCTTCGATTGGCCCTCTATTCTCCGAAATGTATCCAATTTGCCCCCAAACCGGTTTATAAGAATCACTTTTTTCTTCGCCTGGTTGAATAGGAATAAACCAGCTTTGTTTTCCATCGTATGTAAAAAATCTATAGTTTGAAAACAAGGTAAGGAGATTACGGAGTTCCGTTAAAATAGCTGTCGGTCTCAACATCCTTGTCTGCTCCTGAAATGCTTCAACCCATGGATCATTAAGCTCCATTTTCTTGTCAGGCGATCGTCGCTTTATAAATTCAAACCTTTTTTCTTCCCATACATCTCTATGCCATAGGTTAGTTTCACGCTCAGGATAAATTCTTTGATCAAATCTGATTTCGAGTATTAAGGGATGGTCATGTTGAAACAATTCATTTTGTTTTTTGGGCGGAAGAATTTGAAACAAATCTTCGTACCTATAGAAACCTTTAAGAGGGGACTTTGAAAAAACAGCAGTTTGTAGAATTGTTGTATGCATTTCTAGTCTGTCGCCGAACAATAATTAGACAGAAAATTTTCCGCATATCCCCATAATAGAGGACTTTTGCGGAAAATTTTCTGCATATTCATATGATGTTGGTGTTATACAGAATTTCTTCTGCATAGCCCAGTAACAGTACCCCCAAAGCCCTTGCAATCAAACCAATCTTGCAAAATCCACACCGAGAAGGTGAAGTAGTGAAGTCACAGATGGGGTATTGTGGTGTGGTGAGTGCAAAAGTAAAGATGACATCCCTTAATTCACACTTTGCTGGATTTCAATCTGGCACAAGATGTGGGATGCTGTGGGGTAAGTTAGTAGTGATTTCCTTCTCCCGACCACTATCATCTCCCTTACTTTCTTG
>JAEOSP010000509.1 GCA_016840305.1 Candidatus Hodarchaeota archaeon | reverse complement strand
CTGGAAACAACTTTTTCATTATACTACGTACAATATCAAGATCGTAGTGGTAACCCTGTCCGTCATTCTCTGTTTTAGACTATTTAAACTCATCTGGTTTGAATTTTTCTATATTCAAAATTGTTTCTACAGCCTTTTTTCTTAAGAACTCTGGTATCTTTCTTTTAAAATCAATACACCCGCTGATTTTTGGCTCTTCCCAATAAGGAATAAATAATTTAGCAATCTCTATTAATTTTTGAGACAGTAAATTTTCTACAATTCCCGGGACCATATCATTAATCTTATTGCAATCAATGATATTGTCTTTGATGGATTTAAGTACCGTTTGGGCAACACCGTAAAGAATTTTTTTGCTTAACTGTACTTTTTTTGAACTTATCACTCCAAGAAGTGAGTAAGCGCTTTGATAATCATTAAGTTCATTCATTTTTATCTTTTTAATGGTTTCCTCACAATCTTGAGTTGTCCATATTCTCGTCACCATTGCGAAAACGGGGTATACATTTTCCTGTGGAGTCCATATTTGCATTTTTTTTAGAGCAATTTCCAAACTGTGGGTATTGGCGTTATATAACGCTATGTCACGAATGTTTTTTATAGTGTATCCTCTTCCTCCTCTGGGATATTTTTGATTTTCCTGAATGATTATAGTAAATCCACGATGAATAAGCTCTTTAGCACGTTCTTTTTGTTTATTACTTTCTGATAATGCCCTACCGATGGAAATATAATAACTTGCTAACTCGTAGTCTTTTTCTTTTCCTTCTAAATAATCCAACAACCTATCAAGGTAATTGCATCTAATGGCAATTACCGGTTGATCTTTTAGTACTGAACTAAACACATCTCGGCCCTGGAGAATATCTGCCGATAAACCCAGGAGTTTTAATGCATCTGCAAATTTTTCGATTTTTTGAGCTGCAAGCAAAGTGTATCGTACATCCCTTAACACATCTTCTTCATGTGGAGATACCTCTTCAATGCGTGAGGTTAGATGGTTCTCAGATATCCACCAGTGTAAAAGCTCTTTGTACCAACCGGCATTGTAGAAACAGTGAGATATATTAGATGTGGCGAAATTACACCTTCCGTAATTATTACGACAATATTCAGCCAGTATGGAACACGACTGTGCTTTTTGATTAGCTGTATATTCTTTTGTAAAATCGAAAAAGTCCTGGTCAATCCAATTAATTTCATTATTTCCGGTGATACGTAACCCAAAGTAGAGGCTCTCTATGATTGAACGCATTTTTTCCACACTACGCCTCATTATCTTTGAAAGAGTTTGTATAGAGATAGAGGGTGCTGTCTCAAATAAAACTGCCAATAATAGAAGTTCATCAGCAGAGTTTACCCGTTTTGGGCATTCGGTTTTGTAATACTCAAAAACAGATTCTTTTGCCTTTTCGCTGATAAAATCGATAAGTTTTTCAGGATGATTACGTTTAGCATCCTCCAGTATTTTTGATTGTACCCGTGGATTGCCTTTTGTCCTTTTAAATATATGCTTAATTAAGTCATCGTCTGCATCCTTCCAGGAAGAACGAATGTAATCTCCTGTTTCTTTTAAGGTGAAGCCTTCTATCTCAAAGGATTCATATTCACCTTTTATTTTTAGTGTTGCTATGTTTTCTGTACGTGCAGTTACCACAAAAATACAATTTTCAGGAAACTCAAGTTGCCAGATAATCGGAACGAAGGACTCAGCAATTTTTATAGGTGCACGGGATGCTGCCTCAACTGCATTATCAACAGCATCGATTGCCACAACAAGCCGATTCCCTGATTTTAAAGCGATTTGAGAGGCTTCTGAGAGTGCTTTAGTAAATTGGCGCATAAGATGTTCGTATCTAAGCTGCGTTGTTGCCAGGATATTGGTGTGAATTAATGCATCCAGGTCATTGATAATTTGAACAAAACATTTTGTATAAGGGAATCGTTCATTGCCTACTTTCAAACCGGCGCCGCCTGCAAAACAATCATACACAACGGTTGATTTACCACCACCATATTTTTGACTGATAAGTTGAACCAACGTACTCTTTCCGGTTCCACTTATTCCATGTACAATGAGTATTCCACTGTCCATAGATTCAATTTTTTTAATTACATGGGCTGCTGTTTTTGTGAAAATGGGGTTCTCTAATTCAGGAAAATCAGTAGGTGCAGGGAAAAAATCTATTTCACGGAGGCGGAGTAGAGCATATACACTTTTCTTTGTAATTTCAGTTGGGTGATTCGTGACAGCATGTTCCTGTACGAAACTTATAAGCCCATCAACATATACATGGTTGTCTGATCGAAAGGAACTGGATTTATTGAAAAGTTCGCTTTCCACCACAGAGAGCATTGCCTGACCAAATTCATTTATGTCAAGACATTTCAAGAACATTGAAAGTCTTATCCATGAAAGATCTGCTATTTCTTTTATCCTTTTTATAATCTCTCTAATCTCTCCACTGGCAGATTTTAAGTGTTTTACCCCCTCTGAATTATTTTTTTTTACAACCATTTCTCGGATTTCTAATAGGTGGTTTTTCAGTTTATCATCCAATGGTTGATTGGAATGCAGTTTTATTTGTAATTTTTCTGCTGTATTGTTTCCAAGTTTTCTATAAAAAAAAATGAAAACATTGGATAATTTTCGGAGGATTGAGGTACCTGGTTTTAGTGAGCCAGATTTACCAGGTTTGTTTGCACACAATCGGTTTAAGGTCCATTTGCCATCAGGGTTGGTTGGACTGTATTTAACCTGAACAACGACAATATTATCGGCATCATTGCTATCTTGACCACCGTAATATTCTGTTAAATCTACTCCAAGGAAAGTCTCTTCCCTATCTTCAAGCAGCAGATCTTCTTTTGTCACGCTTTCCATGACAATTTTTTCCAAATTGCTTTGGGGGTGAAGCATATCCAGCATTCTCCTGGCAGCATAGACAAAATGATAGCGGTCTCCAGCATTGGAAGCCAACGCATCCATCATTATTTAATTTCTCCTTAGTTCTAAAATTTTATATCATTCATTATTTTATTATTTTACCAAGCATTTATCAAGATTATCAGGCAGAAATGAAAATTTTGTTGGTTGTCAAAACAGT
>JAEOSP010000508.1 GCA_016840305.1 Candidatus Hodarchaeota archaeon | reverse complement strand
CGGATTCGAAGTCCGACGCTCTATCCATTGAGCTACGGGCACGTACCCTACGTATAGCACACTCACTCACTAAAATCAAGAGAAAACGCTTACACCGTCCGAAGGACCAAACCGCTGCGGAGTAGCCTATACCGGCAAAGTCCCTTAACCGCACGAAGGTGCCATTCTTGAGCCATCCAGGAGGGTCTAAGTCAAGCCAAATCCCCTGAAAGATAAAGTACGACAACTTTTTACAGAAACAGAAGAAATTCCTTGACAACGAAAAAGAATTGGTATATTCTGCAATAGCTCGTAGAAACAACATTTGTAGGCACGCCACAAAACTCCATATATTTTCTGTTGCATCAATGCAAATAGTAATAGGAGGCAGAATGAGAATCCCGCGGATGTTACTTCAGATAGCTGTGCCCTTTTTTATCTCCTTTCTTGGTGTCCAATCACTGAATGGTGATTGTATATTTTTGCAGGGGGAAAGAGTTGAGGTTGGGATAGATTATTACATTGTGGTCTCATGTACCACTACGTCTACCATGGGTGGAGGTTTTAATCAAACTTTTACATGGACAGAGTCCTGGGGAGGAGCAGACTGGATTACTGGTACGGGAGGGCGCTATGCTGCTCTTCGATTTGATCCAAATTACACAGCTGTTCCGCCAAAGCCTTCCGAAGAAGGCACATTAACAGTAACGCCAATATGGGGCAACTCTGATAAGATTGCAATTAAAGTAGTCGCATACGATCCCCCATATGGTAATGGAGTAACTCCTCATTCAGAGACTGACCCTGCAAATCCTGTGATAGGAAATAACTTTTGTAAAGTTGTAGATTTTTATATACAAGATAGAGGTATGGAAATTCAGTTTAACAGAATTTATGGAAATCAGGAAAAAGAAAATTATGCGCAAGGAACATCAGCGCAATGGATGAGACCTTTAGGTTTTGGATGGACTCATAGTTATAACATATATATGACACTTGATGGCGCGATTCCATATTTTGGCGATTGGACTGCGAGAATTCATGATGAAGATGGTAACGAGTATTATTATAGATGGTTTTCAGCGCAAAACGCATACTCAAGTATAAAAGGGAATCATAATCAACTCGTTAGATCAATAAGTGGATCTGATACAATGTGGATACTAAAGAAACCTGATGGAAAAAGATATTTCTTTAAGAAAATTTCCGGAAGGAACTTTGCCAGATGCGATTCAATTATGGATCTCAATGGAAACAAAATAAAGCTTACATATACGGGAAAGAATCTTACAAAAATCACAAGTCCAAGTGGGAAACAGATAAATATTACCTATTCTAATAATAGAATTCAGAGAATTTATGAGCCTCCTAATACATCAGCAGCATACTATGCTTTTAGATATCAATCAAATAGTGGCTATTACGATCTCGCACGAGTTGTTAAGCATTGCAATACTACCCCTGATGATTCGATAGTACTTGATAGATACTATTATAATAGTGATCACAATATGTTTGCCAGAATATTGCCAACAGGGAAATACTCAGAAAATAATTCAAGCACCTGGAGTTACAAAAAGGGTGATCGAGCTTGCTACTGGTATGATAGCGATAATAAGCTGGAATATGTAGAGATAGTCAATGGAGATGGTGACGAAAGTCTTACTAATGATAAGGTTATTTATAGAGCATACTTGGATTATTTTGTTAATGGCACAACCAAATATCCGGACAGCACAATTGTGTATTATTATCAAGATACAGTATTTACAGGTGCACATGATACTTCCTATAATCCATCTGCACCAACTTCGGGTAACTATTTTAAGAAAAAAATAACAATAAATAACCAAGGTTATAATGAATCTACAATATTATATCCAAAGTATCTACCTAGTTGCACAACAAAGTACGATGCGTATGATGCGGATTACAATTTAACAAGATTCATTGATCCTGAAAAGGATACTACTCTATATACATATGGGAAAACATATACAGATCCTTCAGGAACAAGGTATTTCCCATTTGCGACAAAGGTAAAATTTCCAAATGGGGATTCAACGATGTCGTGGTACGGAACACCATCAACAGCAAATCCACAATTTGTAGTAACTGACTCAACAAAAGATGAACTTTTAAGAAAAACAGATTTTTATTATGATAGTAACAGTAACCTTGATTCAGTAAGATTTTATTCACGCTATGTGGCTGGAATTGGTACCACAAATGTTATAGATGATTTTACTTGCAACAGTAAAGGAAATTTAACTCTACTGGAGGATCCTTTAGGAAATGACATTTATTTCTCATATAGTCCCAATGATACAGGCGCTCATCTTACTAAAAAAAGAATTGATGTTTCTCCCTCAGGCTTGGGAACAGAGGATATTGTTACAAAATATAGATATGATACTGATATTGCAAAGGTAGACACAATAGTATACTTTAGAGATTATGATTCAGATTCGAGTATTCTGGCATTTAAATATGATGATATGAATAGGAAATATGAAATATATTATCCAGATGCAACTAAAGAT
>JAEOSP010000507.1 GCA_016840305.1 Candidatus Hodarchaeota archaeon | reverse complement strand
TGATCGAGGGTTGGGCTAAGGGATAATAGGATAATCGAATCAGCGAATGTCGAATCAAATAAAGATATTTCACAACCTGAGGAGCGTTCTTAAAGACAGATTGGAAGAATTCTAAATCGTTCACCCGAATAATGAACTCTGTGTCAAATTTTGCACTTCCTAATGGGAGATGTTCTAATTTATACAGCATATCCGATAATGATTCTATTCTCTTTCTATCATCTTTATTCAGAATTTCAATTTGATATCGTTTTACTACCATATCACTTGGGTTTGCTTCAAACAGAACATAATCAAACTTCTTTCTCACGAGAGTCGCGATTCTACTTATTATTAGATGGCGCTGGATCAAGGTGAAATGTAATCGAAAATCTGTTAACGAGGTTCCCTCTTCAACTTCTCCAAGATAGGTTCTACCTATCGTAGAGGTTTCTGCTAACTCCAGGTTCTTAATTTTCTTCTTACTAATTTTCTCAAATTTCTTAAACGAAGAATTCAGTAAAGAAATGTTCTTCTTTTTCCCAAAATAGTAAACAAGCAAACCAACCAGAATTGTAAGCCCACTTAAAACAATAGTAGGTAGAAAATAAATAATATATGATAATATTACATCAATTAACGATGCCAAGAGTTTTTAACCTCAAATATGGACGGAAATTGATAAGAAGAAAGATAGTTTTAATTGTTTCTTAGAGTCTTATTATTTGTATTATAGGAGAGAAGATCTCTCCCTTCATAAACCGAATTAGAATACTAATCCTAAACTCTATTTTTCAATGAAATAGAATTGAATCCTCTTAGTAGCAAAATCAATGACAGATTAAAGATTGTAAAAAAGATGCTATAAAGTGGATTTAGACTTGTTGGATCCCATAATGTCCATTGTGAGTACACTAGCCCAATCAAAAGGAATCCAAGTGCTATTAAGGATGATGCAGTATAATTTGTCTCTTTACTGAATTTATACCAAATGAAAGCGGACAATAATGTTATTGGGATGAAGACTCCATATAAGAATCCATTCATTGCTAGAGTAATATTTTCCATTATTGTTAAGCTCACAATAAACCATATTCCAGCTATTACTATGATTGCTATTGCAGGAGTATACTTTAAGTATGATTTATCAGTATAGAAATTAACTAAATTGATCCACAAACCAGCAATGTAAAGAACCATTGGGAAACGCCATAATAAGAACAGAAAGGGTGTATTCATATCTGCAATCGAAAGATTTAGTGCTTCCAAAGACAATCCTAAGAAAGAAATAGAATAAATGATGAAGATAGCACTCCAGCTATGTTGGAAACCATGACGATATGATGAAATACCAACCATAACGAGGAGAATAAATGCAAAAAACGATAATCCTAATTGGGTATACTTTGCATCAATATTATTTAATGAAAGACTATTTGGATTTAATAATACAATAAAAACTGCGATCAAATAAAACGGAACGAGAAGGGCTATCCATAGTTTATTTCTCCCTATATCCTTCAACCATTCAAAATTTAGTATAGAATTGTTTGATGTATTTACTTTCATGATTTCAGCTCCATTACACTAATTATCTTCTGATTAATGTAACACTAGGCTACTATTATATAGCTTTTGATAGCAATAAGGTGAACTTTAGAAAAATTTTTAAGACCTAAGCAATTATGTTTATATAGATATTGCGCATAAGTATAATTTTTGGAAGAAATTTTATGAACTTTGATAATGATGTGAAAATTGATGCTAAAGACAGATTGATCGTTAGAATGTTACAGAACGAACCCAAGATAACCCATAAAAAAATAGCAGAGATTTTAGCAGAAAAAAAGGAAAAACTTTCGAGGCAATCAATTCAGAAACGAATTAAAAAACTAGAGGACGAAGGAGTAATAAAATACGCTGTATTAACGGATGACAAGAAATTAGGAAAAAATATTACAGCATTTATTCTAATTGAACTTATCAGCTCTTATGATAGGCACCTAGATGTTCATAAGCAACTATCGTCTAGAATAAACGAATTGGAATTGTTAGAAATTCATTATGTTGCTGGTCAAGAAGATGTACTTTTGAAGATGCGTACCAGTACCATTGATACTCTTCGTGTTAATTTAGTAAAGATTACTCAAATGGAAGGCGTCTCACGTACTAAAACCATGATTTCGCTGACATCTATTGAGCCGTATTTTCCAGAAACTTTGAATGAATTTCTGGATGCTCTTGAAGTTATTGATACAGGCCAATAAGAGGATTAGAATAAGTGTATTCGGAAGTTTCCAACTACATCGTTAATGGATCTGTCACCGATGCCAAATATACCACTCTTTGCTCCAGCTTTGATTCTTTGTGAACCAATTATATATTTTTTGACTGAATATAAAACCAAAAACTATAACTAATAAGCATAAACAAGCGATCAACAAATGGGGAATCATGATTTGTCTCTCTGATTTACCTTTTGATGTAGTATTAGTTATGGTATTTTTCAACCCTATATTCAATAGATTCAAAAATTAAAATTTCTTTGTACGACGATTTACCCTTTTTAAAGGTTTATCCGAACTAATTGACACATTTTCATATGAATAAAGTTGTACTTCTTTGATATAATCAAAAATGACAATTTTTAAAAGGACAATTTACAACTAGACACAAAAGGAGTTCACGAGAAAATGCCAAAAATCCCATTGAATGTTGTAAATGTTGGAAATATCGAAGGACGAGCATACCTTCATCCTGAGGATATTGAAAAGCTGGAAATTAGCGAGTTTGATTATATTAAAATGGTTACTGAGTGGGAAGACTGGGGAGCCGTTCAAATTCTCTCATCTGACGAAGTAGAACTAAACACAATAGCTGTTGATGATAGTGTTTTAACTTCTGCTAATATTTCAGATGGCGATTCCGTAGAAGTAGAGCCAGTTGCGATTACTGCTGGCATTAAATCAATTAAACTGGGTATTGAACCTCTAGCAGGACAAGAAGTGGAAGAAGCGATTTTATGGATAGCAACTGAATTTGAACAACTATCAGCATTATTGAAAAATAGACCAGTCTTTAATAATCTACAAATTGCCTGGGAAGACTGTGAAATTGGTAATATTTCAATCCGATTCTTAGGAGCTGATCCTCCAATACCCGAAGATGAAATCGGAATTGTTGATCCGACTGGAAGAGAAGTTGAAATAAATATTCTTCCCTTCACCGAAATGAGTTTCAACGCTATTCTCGTTCTTGATGTCTCTGGTAGTATGTCTAAGAAGGATATAAAGGTAAAAAACATTTCAGGAGCATTAGAAGGTCTTAAAAAAGGACTAGAAGAATCTGATGAACTTAATGTATTTATAGATAAATTTGTTGACGGGAAAAAGGTTTCTCGTGTAGATGCGGCTGCAATGGCAATCATGTTATTTATGTCATTAAAGATAGCCAAGGGATGGGGTGAACAAATTCAATTATTAACTTTTTCTGGTGATGTTGAGAAGTTCACCTTGGGAGAAGAAGCCGTTATATCATGTGTAGGAGAAACAAAAAAAGCGGGTATAGAAAGCATCATTGACTACGTGGTTAAAAAAACAGCTGATAGTACAGGATTAACATTCCTATCTGGTGCATTGGATCAGGCATACAAAAGTATTGAGAATTTTGATGAAAATCCAACTATTAATAAAAAGAACCCCACCATGATTATAGTCCTTACTGATGGCAATCCAAATAAGGGAAATGGTTTGGGAGTGAATCCTATACCAGTCGTAAAGAAGCATGTAGAGGAGCATCCTGAGGCTGTACTCTATGGAATTGGTCTTGGGGAAGCTGATCGATTAATGCTTAGAAAAATCGGAGAAATTGGAAGAGGAGGATCACTCATGGCTGACGATCTTGAATCTCTAATTGATTTTTACGATTCTTTGGCTCAGAACTTTCAGCTCGTCGTAAAAATGAAAAAAGAATCAAGTGAATAAGGTCACACCTCTTTCACTTTATTTTCACGAATCTACAGATGAACTTTATTCTGTGCCTGCATAGAGGTGCAGTAAAGTTACATATTTAAACTAGATCGGATAAGGCATACCTCCCTAATTGGAGAGGGAGTTATCAAAAGAAAATTATCCATTTAGAAGAAAAAAACTGGTGTCCCCATGCCTAAATATATTGTGCTTAAATCCGATATTGACCCAAAAAATAGTGTTATTATCTCAAGAGCGAATAATAAACATATTGTACCACAGGCCCATTTTAAATTGTTATTTAAAGGGAAAGAGGAAAAAATTGGTCAAGTTATTAAGATTAAGGGGTATTTAAAGCATAATCAAATTGGATTATCACAGATAATGATGAATAAACTAGGAGTAACAGAAGGAGAAGAAATTACACTCCAATCAATTGGTCGAACTCTATCTAAGAGCTTCTCACTCGTAAAAGAACGAATTATGCAACCAGGAAGATTCTTCACAACGAATGAGATAGACCAGATTATTAGTGATATCACACTTGATCATATGACACCATTAGAGGAATCGGTTTTTCTCACATCCATGATGTTCCAGGAATGGAGCTTATCTGAGGTGGAAAGTTTAACAAATTCAATTGCTCATTCAGGAGAAACAGTCAATTGGGGAGATACAGTCATTTTCGATAAACATTCATTAGGAGGTGTTCCTGGAAATAAGGTTACATTATTAATTGTACCTATCATTGCTGCTGCTGGTTTAACTATTCCTAAAACTAGTTCACGAGCTATTACAAGCCCCTCTGGCACTGCAGATACTTTTGAGGCGATTGGTGCCGATATTGAATTTTCTATTGATGAAATGGTTGAAATCGCTCACTCAGTTGGAGGTTTAATAGCCTGGACAGGAGGACTTGGCATCGCACCTGCGGATGAAAAAATAATTCGAAATGTCCAATATCCTCTAAAGATTGACCCAGAACCAATGATGATGGCCTCAGTCTTATCTAAGAAAGTAGCGATGGGTGTTAAGTTTCTAGTTTTGGATATTCCAGTAGGATATGGTACTAAAGTTCCTGATATGGTGATTGGTAAAAGAATAGCTCATCGGTTTTCAGAATTAGGTAGACTGTTAGGGATACGCATTGAGTCTGGAATTACATATGGTTCCTCTCCAGTCGGAAATTCAATTGGCCCTGCTCTTGAAGCTAGAGAAGCATTGAGAGCCCTTATTTCACCGAAAGATGCTTCACATTCTTTAATTGGAAAAAGTACTTCTCTAGCTGGTATTCTTCTTGAAATGGCAGGAAGAGCCTTGCCTGGGGTTGGACAGGAAATGGCTAACGAGATATTATTCTCTGGCCAAGCCTATAAAAAATTTCAACAAATTCTTGAGGCACAAAATGCTGATCCGAATACAAAACCAACAGATATAGAAATTGGAAATGTAACCTACGATTACCTTGCGCCTCAAACTGGCTGGATTGTAGAAATTGACAATAAAGTTTTAGGTAGAGCAGCACGAGCAGCTGGTGCTCCAATGGATAAACGAGCTGGAATTTTTTTCCATAAAAAGAAGGATGCAGTCAAGCGAGGTGAAACTGTTTTCACTCTCTATGCAGCTAACGATAAAAAATTATCTACAGCAGAAGCAGAACTTGCTAAAGGGGATTTACCCGTGACAATCGAGGGTATGCTATTAGCTCGTGAATAAATTCTTACAATTTGTGAAACCTTTGACGAATCTTCCCCTGAACTTGATAATTGAATTTATTGATTATTGTAATTCGATTCAGGAATCAAGTGTAATTATAGTCGAGGGAAAGAGAGACACTGAAGCCTTGAAAGCTATCGGAATTGATTTGATAGAGGGCAGAATTTTTGCATGCAAAGGATACTCATTGAATGATCTTATAGATGAGATTATATCAACTCCAGTTATCATCATACTTGTTGATTTTGATCAAGAAGGGAAACGTTTACGCAAGGCAATTAAAAATGAAATCCAACATCGGAAGGGTCATGGATATGTGGATCCTTTTCCCCGTCAGTTATTGTACAAGTTCTTTCGTGCAGCAAGAATCAATGAGATTGAGGAGCTAACACAATTTATCCAATAATCCTTATACTGTCTTTTCACGAATCTTATCTATAGCTATGAAATCTTTCATTCCATAAGAGAAACACTCAAACCATCTCATAGCTATTGAGTGTAGTATGTCAGAAGAATTAGGAATCGATAATATCAGGGATTTTTATAGACGAAATTTCAATAAATATACTCGAAAGGCTTTCCAAACTCTTCCTGAGATCATCAAACCAAAAATTTTAGATATTGGGTGTGGTACTGGGGTAGGCACTCTCGAAATTGCCAGAGTTAGTAGGAGTAAGGTTATCGCTATTGATATTGATGAGAAAAGTTTGATGATTCTCGAAAGGAAAATTGCAGAACAAAATCTTATGCACCAAATACAAGTTATCACCTGCTCTATTCACGAGATGACCTTTTCACACAATAGCTTTGATATCATATGGATGGAAGGATTACAATTTATTAATTTTAAAACTCGTCTCAACCTCTGTTATCCATTACTTAAACCAAATGGCTTTTTAGTAATCCATGATGGACAAGAAGGCATCGAAAAAAAAATCAAAAGCTTAAAAAATTCTGATTTTTACTTATATTCACGTATAGACCTTCCTGATAATGCCTGGTCAGAAGAATATTATCTACCTCTTGAAAAGTGGGTTTCAGAATTTATAATACAATTTCCTGATGAATCAACAAAGATGGAACTGATTGATAATATACTTCAGGAGATAGAACACGTAAAAAATCATCCCTCTATTGCACGATCTTCATTTATCATTTTGCAGAAGCAATAATGGATGTGAAGAATATTTTAAAACATTCCATTTGGCTTTAGAATACCTTATTTTCCTTTCTTGCGACAACGCCTCTAAGATAGGCCGCAATTGAAATCATGATGACAATAATTATGTTTATTATCCATAAATGAAAAAGAGCGTCCATGAGTAGTAGTGTCAAGCAGCATCCTATGGGTAACAACGCGTTTGAGATGGCTCTTAACGATGTTGTTGGATTTTTAACAAATTTATATCTTATGAAGATTGGTAAAAAACATGCGGGTATCAGTACTACCACAGGAATTGATAATACCTTTGGTAGACCATAAAATATGTACAGTATTGCGATTATGATAGCTAATAGTGTTCCTGCCAGTAATCCATAACATCCTGTGCAAAAATATTTATTTTTTATTGTAAATTCGTGACCCTCTTTGATCAAGTTAACTGGGTGGTGAGAATGATTGAATGTTAGAAATCCTATTTTAGTACGAAATTGGTGGCTCTGTTGGGAAAGACATCTCGGCTGATTGTTAATTTTACCTGAAAATCTTGTCAAATTTACTCCTGTTAGACTTATTGCTAACAATACTGACCCGAGCATCGTCATAAATAAGGGGCCTGAAGGATCAAACGCTTGAATAAGTCCTAGTAATAGAGCTCCGACAAGTGGTACCACTCCATTAAACAGAGCTCCAAATATAATCGTGGTTGACTCCGATCCACCGCAGGAGCATGTCATATTTGAACAGGCATTGGAACACGCACTTGAGCATGCATTCTGACATGCTGTATTACAAGATTCTGTACAATTTTGTTCACAGCTCTCTTGACAGTTTGCTGTACATTGATCTGTTAAGCCTGTACAAATAGGGTCCATAATATTATAGCAGGCTGTTTCAATACAATTATTATCGTTAGTCGACATCCAAATCACCATAAGTTACTAGATAAAATTCGTCCAATATTTAGGGGATTCAGGGTTAAAAAGTTTAACATAACAATTTTGTCGAGTTAGAATGGATTCTGATTTATTCTTATTCCAAATTCTTACCAATCACATATCCGCTTGATTCCCAAGCTTTTTTCATGACTGGATTTTTCTCTAAATAGCTATCTACTACTTCTTTTGGTACTTTATTTAATGGACACGAAAAATTTACACAATAAGGACAGATTTGGCTTGTTAGTACAATAAAAAAGTAAACTCCACCAAAGGTACTCAATATTATCAAAACAAAAAGTAAGATGTCTATCGCTCCTGGTATAAATTCATTTTGAAAAGTAATCATTCCAAAAATTTCAGCTATTACTGGAAACACGACAAAAAATATTGCCCCTCCTAAAAATCCTATCTTTTCCCAATATTTCATTGGCTCTGGATGGTATTTCCACAATTTGATTGTTCCATGGTTTGCTAAGCAATGTAAGATTCTTCCCTCTTCAGCGTAGTATGGGCAGTGAGAACATAACACGCGTATTTCAAAGAATCCAAAAAAGAATACCCAGAATCCAGCATAAATAATCAACGGCAACCAACTGAAGAAAAGACCAACTAATACAATCCCTATTCCCCCCGATATCATAGCTATAGAACCTCCTTTATAAAATCTCATCAATAAATTCTTTTCCCATCTACAATCTAACTTTTCCTTGATTTCACATTCATAGCAACGTGCTTCATCATCCCACGTGCATGTTAAACATCCTTCTCTCGGTTCAGTCTGTAGTTCCTTTTCTGGCATCACAATTCCTTCCAGGATGAAAAATAAAACATTAAAAGATTAAATGTATCTGTTGTTTTTAAATACCTAAGAATATTGATTAACCGAGTTTTTCATTGAACGCTAAATGGATATTTCCTCTCTTTTAAGAAATTATTTATTAAGGTAAATGTGTTTACTCGAAGTATTAATCGGATGTCACAAGCTTTGAAAGACAATCTTAAGTCTCTGCAGAACGATTATGATTTGTTTTATCCTAAACGAACTACTATAGCTAGTTTTCCAGGAGGTAAAAGTGACCGTAGAAAACACCAGCCTCTTTTCCGTTCAGTTCCTAAGAAAATCAGTTACTTAATAGAACCTTTTGCTGGACTAGCAAATTTCTTCATCGTAATATCGCCACGGGTTTCAAAAGTATGGTTAAATGATAAAGATCCAGAGATTTATTCTCTTTTACAATGTTTGAACGATAGTAGGCAATTAAAAGATCTAATTGAACAAGTTAAATTATTAGAACCAGTTGAAAAAGATGATTATTACGAGTGGAAAGCAGCAAACCCAAAAGAATTGGTTTCTCTTGCAATAAAACGGCTTATCATTCTTAATTGCTCTGTCAACGGTGCTGGGGGCGGTTATAGCGATGAAAAATCGCATCGTAAATGGTATCAGAACAAACCAAAAATTTGGCATGAAATTCATCGATTATTCACTAAAAAAAAGATGAAAATAACTAATATGGATTACAATGAGGTTTTTGGTTCAATTCGAGAATCACAAGATTTAAAAGATTCATTCATATATTTAGACCCTCCTTATGATAGTGTTGCACAACAGGGTAAATTATATGGGAAAGACTACAATCTAATTGATTGGAAACAGTTGAAAGATGGTCTAATAGAACTAAAGAATCATTGGATCCTTTCTAATCGTGATTCTCCAGAAATCCGTTCAATTTTTTCCGATTTTTACCAATTTGGCTACAATACTTATAATGATATGAACAATACACCTAATAAAAATCCTGAATTACTCATTAGCAATAGATTATTTGTCTAAGGGGAGTTGGAAACCGTTTTGGCTAGAGAAAATTAAAAGAAGAAAGATTTCAGATACACCAATGAGAAGAATTTCCTAGGAGTTATGGATTAAAATGCAGGCAATTATGAAAACGAAAACAGAAAAAGGTTTTGAGATTCGAGAAATACCTGAACCTGAAATTCACCATGGAAACGAAGTTAAACTTAAAGTTGACGTTGCATCTATATGTGGAACAGATTACCACATGTGGGTCTATGATAAATGGGCTCAAAATCGTCTCCCTCCAGCAATTCCATTTGTTGCAGGTCATGAAGCTGGTCTTGAAGTTGTTGAAATCGGTCCTGATGTTCAAAACTTGGAAATTGGAGATAAAGTAAGCATGGAATGCCACGAAGCTTGTGGAACATGTTATCAGTGTAGAAGTGACCGTATGCATATTTGCAGTAATACTAAGATTTTTGGTGTTGATAAAGATGGTATTTTTGCTAAATATGCCGTTATTCCTGAATTAAATGCAGTCAAGAACGATCCTAACTTAGATCCGGCCATTGCTTCGTTACAAGACCCTCTTGGTAATGCGGTGCATACTATACTACCTAAAGATAATGTTGAAGATATTGCAGGTAAAAATGTTCTTATCACTGGCGCTGGTCCTATTGGTTTAATGGCTATCCCTGTTGTCAAGATGCTGGGTGCAGGCCAGGTTTTTGTAACAGCTGGTGGTAATAACATGCTACGCTTAAATATGGCCAAGAAACTTGGTGCTGATTTAGTTCTCAATTCTCGTGAAGAAGGAGATAATATACCTAAAATTATCCGTGATTCCACAGACGGCATTGGAGTCGACGTTCTTCTTGAAATGTCCGGAAATATTCATGCTTTAAAACATGGTCTTCAAGCTCTAACAAATGGTGGACGTGTATCTCTCTTGGGATTCTTCCCTGGTCCAATAGAGTTTGATATTAACTCGCTTATGATCAGTAAAGGAGCAACTGTATATGGAATTGCAGGGAGACGGATGTTCCAAACATGGCAAGTAATGAAAGGTATCTTAAAATCCAAAGATCTACAAAATAAACTAAAAAATGATATCATCACCCACCGTGTCGCTATGGACGATTGGGAATCTGGGATGCTTGAAATTGATGCCAAAAAAGCCATAAAAGTAGTTATGGATCCTTTCAACTAGGATCCTTTTATTTTCTTTTTATTTGCCAAATAATCTTTGTAAGAACCCCTTATCTTCAAAATTCTTATGCCATTGTCGCAATATTTCATCTGCAACGTCGTAGGGGCCTGTTAAGGCGTAAAATTCAATTCCTATACTCACAGCGATCTTATGAAGATAATGTCTATCCAACTGACGCTCACTGATGGCCACAGTTTTTATCTTGGTTGATGACTGAGAGAATACTAATTCATATCCAGAGGGATTATTTGTCATCTCACAAAAGTAGTTACGACTTGAAGGTAATTGAAAGCGTATTGTCTTGTTTTTGGCCATATGGGTATTATTCAGTTTTTCCTATAAAAAAGCGTTGGAAAAAACTCACCTGACCTTCCTTTATACAGAAAACATTTTTATTTCCCATCTTTACTCATTGCTTCCACTAATAATTTTTAACAGAAGGAATAGTTATGGTTCTTCAAGGAATAGATTCAAGTGTTTATACTCCTGTACGCGGGCAGAAACTATGGTGGAGTATGATAGAACTAGGCTCAAGTATATCATCGGCCGTTTTAGATACTTTTGTCATTGGTTTTTATTTTTTTGATGTTCTAGGTTCCTACACGGGGCCTGGTGCTGTGAGTAGAATGTTTTACTTGGGTCTTATTGTCTCTCTTGGTAAAATCATACAAGGGTTAGTAAATCTCCCAATAGCTCAAATTTCTGATAGAATATCAACTCGGTGGGGAAGAAGACGGGTATTTGTATTGTTTGGATGTATTCCTTGGGGATTAAGCGTATTCATGATCTATTTCCTACCTGCTACCTTTCCAGAATTTTTCAGTAATTCTTTGATAACTACTTTAGGATGGTTTGCTTTTTGGTTTATTGCTTACAATGTTTTTAATGCAGCCGTTGTCAATCCATACCTAGCTATGCTTCCTGAAATTGCTAAAACTCAGGAGGAAAGGACTAGCTATAATCAAATACGCACTTTTTTCACTTTCATTGCAATGATAATAATTTCTATCACTTGGCCGCTTCTTGGAGAGCAAATCGGATCGATAATTGTGTTCTTTGTTATGGTTACAAGCGCCCTTGTATTAGTCAAAGGCTCTAGAGAAAATCCCTCTGTCAAACCCGCAACTGTGTCATTTAAAGAGTCAGCATCAAAAGTATTTCAGAACCCATGGTTCAAAGCTTATATTATTACGATTATGAGTTGGATGGCTGCATCGGGTATGTTATTAGCAATGTTACCTGTTCTTGTTGAAGGAATGTTTGGATTAGATTTGGATTCTCCTGATGTTATTTCTTGGATTGGATTAGTACCCGCAGATGTTATGGCTATAGTTTCAGGTCTTTTTGTTATTACCGCACTTCTTGCAATACCTTTTATTGGGATTTTGCAACGTAAAATCGGTCTAAAGAGGAACTTCCAACTGATTATGGTCATGTTCTCTCTTTTTGCAGGAAGTCTCGCCTTTATCGGATTATGGCCAGGAACACCCGTACAAGGAACTGATGGATATTTTCTAGCAATGTTTCTGCAACTAGTTTTCGGTCTGTTATTAACTGGTATTCCGGCTGGAGGAGTAGCTGTCCTTCTTTATACCGTTTTTTCTGATGTAATTGATCATGATCCGTACGGAGGAGAAGAAGAACGACGTGAATCAATGTATTTTGCCGTTCAGGGTGTTTTAGACTGGAGTGCGGCAAGTTTAGGGGCATTGGTTATGGGAATAATTCTAGCTGTATTCGGAAGCTCTGATTTTAATCTATTAGATTCAGGAATGCTTGAAACTGGTAGTTTAGGGATAAGAGTAGTTATTCTATTGGCTGCGACAATCATGCTTCTTGCTGCAATATATTTCAATAGATATCCAGAGGAGAAAGAATAAGAGGATACATAATTTTGGATAATAATTACATTCAGGGATTATTTGAACGTAAAACGATTGGTCTTATTACAAAAATACATATGTGACCACAATACTACAGTAGACCTGCTTTTTTTACATTACGCGCGTTCTTCTTCTATTTCTAGCTGGATTGTTATATCTCTACATGATTAAATGTTAATCCCCCTGCAAAAAAACGTTCAACAATTGCAAAGCATTTAGAAGAACCAGAATTTTTAAAAAAGGTGTCGTTTGACGCGTTCAGTTATGAAAGAAATAACACCCGTACCAATTAAACCTCTAATCACTCTAACAGACCTTAGTAAGATCGATGTTCGAATTGGAACAATAAATGAAGTTGAGGATATTCCAAAATCAAAACAATTAGTCAGGTTAATTGTTGATTTTGGAGATCACACTCGGACAATACTCGCAGGTATAAAACAAGAACGTGAAAACCCACAAGATGTGGAAGGAAAACAGGCATTATTTGTTGTGAATCTTAAACCTAAAAAAATGATGGGAGAGGTATCTGAGGGTATGTTGTTTGATATTGGGTATGCAGACAAAATTACACCAGTTCTAGCTATTCCTGAGGAACCTGTTCCTAATGGTACAAGAGCAGAATGATCTACATTAGTAAATTCTATGTCTTAACAAAACACTACTAATATCAATAATGGTGCTATAACAATGAAATTAGAGATTTCTGATATTATCCAAAATGTAATAGAGGCAGAAAAAAGAATAAAACCACACATCAGAGAAACTCCTGTCGAGTTTTCACAGTACTTGAGTGAAGTCGGTGAATGCAATGTCTACCTCAAATTAGAAAATCAACAATTAACAGGATCCTTTAAACTAAGAGGAGCATTAAATAAAATTCTAAGTCTTCCCAAAGAGAAACCAGTGATAACCGCTTCAACAGGAAATCATGGTTTAGCTATAGTACATGCTTTGAACATTGTAAAAGGATCAGGGTCCATATATCTTCCAATAAATACAGCAAAAACTAAAGTTGATGCTTTATCATATGGTAAGATAGAAGTATTCTTTCAAGGGAATGATAGTCAAGAAACAGAAGCTTATGCACGAAAAATTGCTGAAAAAGAGGGCAAGCAATTTATTTCTCCATATAATGATATAGAAATAATTGGTGGTCAGGGAACTATTGCTGTTGAATTGATCAAACAACTAGAAAAAATTGATGTTCTACTAGTTTCTGTTGGAGGTGGTGGATTGATTTCAGGAGTAGCTGGATACCTAAAAAGTATAAACCCAGACATAGATATTATAGCTTGTTTTCCGGAGAATTCTCCAGTTATGTTTGAGTCAATAAAACAGGGTAAGATTATTGAAATGGTAAGCAAACCTACCCTTTCAGATGGGACTGCAGGGGGAATTGAAAAGGGGTCTATAACATTCAATTTTTGTAAAGAACTAATAAACGAATGTATCCTTGTAACAGAGGAAGAAATTGCAGATGCAATTAAATTAATCATAGAAAAACACCATATGATTATTGAAGGGGCTGCTGGAGTAACTGTTGCTTCATTTCTGAAAAATAGAGAGAAATTTAAAAATAAAAACGTAGTGCTTATTCTATGTGGAGGTAATATCGGTTTTGAACAACTAAAGAATATCATTTGCACCAAATAACTTTTTTCTTTGATCAAAATAGAATTAGACTCTCCTAATATTGTTAACTTTTTAAATGCCTTATAGTACTGCTTAGATGCTATGAGTTAAGCTCTAATGTGAAGAGTTCAATACGTTAAAATAATGCCATTCATCAATATATTGAGCTAGATGGTGAGAAAGTTGAAGCAAAATGAAATGAAAGGTCATTTAACCTATAGAAGAACCCCAATTGAAGCTGAGTCCCCTGAAGAATTTGGTTATGATAAAATCAAGTATAATTTAGCAGAAAGTTCCGTTCCAGATTTTATTTTAGGTGATTTAGGACTTGATTTAAACAATCTACAACTTCGTTATAGTGATCATCGTGGCTACCCTGAATTACGTCATGCAATTGCTGAAGAAGAAGATAAAATCACCTCTGATCAGGTTTTAATAACAACAGGAGCCGCGGGAGCTTTATTTATAATAGCGACTTCTATTCTAAGCCATAAAGATCATATTGTGTTACTTCATCCGAATTACATTGCAAATCTTGAAACTCCGAGAGCGATTGGATGTCAAATAGATTATTTAAGGCTATCAAAGGAAAATAAATTCAAACTTGACTTAAATCAACTCGAAGAGATAATTAAACCAAATACACGTCTAATCAGCCTTACATATCCGCAAAATCCAACGGGTACTGTATTAACAAAAACAGAATTGAATGAAATTATTGCACTAGCAGAATCAAAAGGAATCTACCTGTTACTTGATGAAACTTATCGTGATATGACTTTTAATGAACCACCTCTTCCTTTAGCTGCTTCATTAAGTGAAAATGTAATAAGCGTTTCTTCATTTTCAAAGGCTTATGGTTTACCTGGAGTACGTTTAGGTTGGCTTATAACTCAAAATCCAGTATTAATG
>JAEOSP010000506.1 GCA_016840305.1 Candidatus Hodarchaeota archaeon | reverse complement strand
TAATTGTATGTGCCACTTGAATTTCAAACCCAGGGAAAGGCCAAGAAAATAAATGGGATTTTATCTTATTTGGGACAATTTTTTGTGGAACCACATATCTAATAGGGTATTCGGCTTTTATGTAAATAAATTTATCTATTTCAGTCTGTGAAAGTTCCGATCTTTTTAAAATGTTCTGTGCAGCCTGCTTCCCTTCAAGGGCACACAAATCATGCATATCTGCCCCTCTCAAAATATTTCCTGCAGCAAAAACGTTAGGAACTGAGGTCATCATGTTCATGTCGATAACAGGCCCTAAAGTCGATGCATCTTTTTCGATGGAAGTGTTATAGATCAATGAAGAATCAGGGCGGAATTTGCCAGTTACGATTATCGTGTCACATTCTATTTGAAAGGCCTTTTCTTTTTCCTCAGTTACTAATTCAACCCCCTCTATACGTTTACTTCCGAAAATTTTTTTCACCGAAGTGCCTTTATAAATGGGAAAGCCGAAAAAGAAACTCATGCCTCTAGACGCAAATGGATAGGTCTGTAATTCCGGATCCTCTTCAACCATTCCTGCAACGGAAATCCCACCAAGCTTAAGAGTCAGTGCACTGGATAAGGCTACATGTTCACTTCCAATTATGAGAGCATGTTTCCCAGGTTTTAAACGCTGAAGATTGACGCTAGTATTAAGTGACCCCGTAGTAAAAATCCCAGCAGGGCGTGTGCCTGGAATTCGTCTGGCCTCGCGCGAACTTTCGTAGCACCCGGTGGCCAAAACGATGAAGCGACTTTCATAGGCATTCAAACCCTGTGGTGACACAACATTGATTCGATGTGGTTCTCCTGTATTCCCAGGAATGACCTCAAGAACTGTTGCATTTGTATAAATTTTAGTTGATGTTTTTCGGATTAAATTATTTAATTTTCGCGCATATGCTAGGCCTGTATAGATTCTCTTGCGGTCCCGTAATCCAAAGTAAATATGACTGATCCGTGGAATCCCTCCAAGTTCCGCTTCACTTTCAAAAATAGCGGTATTCAATTTCGATGATTTTGAAAGCTCTAGACAGGTAGAGATGCCCGCTGGCCCACCTCCGATAACAGCAACATCCAGCGGAATTTGTTTTTCAGCAATCATGCTCTCCTCCTTTTATTGTATTTATAATATTTTTGCCAAGAACGGCCCTATTCTCCGATCATTATTTCTGGTAACCATAGGGCAATTCCTGGAAAAATCATCAATATAACGATTACGATAAACTCCATAACCAAAAAGGGAATGATTCCCTTGAAAATATCATTCAGTGGTATTTCAGGGGCAACCCCTTTAATAACATAGTCATTAATGCCAACAGGAGGTGTAATAAGCGAAATCTCTTCCAATTTAACGACTATTATACCGAACCAAATAGAATTGTATCCTAAGTTTGTTATAATAGGAAATATAATTGGCATGGTAATTAAAAGAATAGAAATTGTATCCAAAAACATACCAAGAGGTATATAAAATGCCAAACAAAAGACTAAAATCCAAAACCTATGAATGTTGAGTTGGGCTAATAATTCCGAAACAGAGCTAGGTATTCCAGATATGGTTAGGAATTGGGCAAAGATTGACGCCCCCATACATAAGGCAAGTATCATTACCGAAGAAGTGGCCGTATCATTGAATGCAGGTAAAATGGCCGACGGTTTTTTGTGTCTAATGAAAGCCATAATAAGAGCAATAAAAGAGCCTACTGCTGCTGCTTCTGTAGGAGTGAAGATACCTAGATAAATACCTAAGATCACCGTCATAAAAAGTATTATTACTTCCCAGATTTTCGTCAAAGATCGGAATCTCTCTCTCCATGTAAATTTTGGGGCTTTAGGAG
The DNA here is from genome assembly GCA_016840305.1 of Candidatus Hodarchaeota archaeon. Next base: position 1,967 of record JAEOSP010000506.1, on the reverse strand, counting down.
CCAACGCAGGATTAATATAAACCATTGTTGCGATACCTACCATATAAACTATGGCAGTCAAGATACCAGGAAGGATGCCAGCTATTAATAATTTTCCTACTGAAGTTTCAGTAATTGAACCATAGATCACTAGAATTATACTTGGCGGGATCAAAATCCCTAATAATCCTCCGGCCGCGGTAGCGCCTGAGGCTAATCTCAGATCATAGCCGTATTTTTTCATTTCTGGAATTGCTATCAGGCCCATCATCCCTGCAGTGGCTACACTGGAGCCAGAGGTAGCAGCAATGGCAGCACAAGCCGCTATGCTGGCCATGGCAAGCCCCCCAGGCAATTTGCTCAACCATTTATATGCAACCTCATAGGCTTTAGAGGTGATCCCAGCTGAGGAGGCTAATGACCCCATAAAAATGAACAAAGGGACGGCTACTAAAAGCCAACTCCTCAGAAAGCCGAAGGGGTAAGTTCCCAAAGTACATATCCCAATTGGAACACCATCCAGTATCATAATGCCGATAATTCCAGCCATAGCTAAGGAAAAAGCAATTGGGATTCGCATTGCCAAAAAAACCAAAAGAAGAATGATACCGATAATGCCAATAAATAAAGATGACATTGTACTCCTTGCCATGAAAAGTTATGAATTATTAATCAATTATACATCATGAGTATAGTGATCTAATTTTCTTTATTTTCAGTCGAAGTACCGGCTATTCTTTTTAGTTTGAAAAATATCTTTCACTAATTGTAAAAATAACATAGCAAAACCTATTACAACGATCCATCTAATGTACCAAACAGGTAAAATATAAACCCCGAACCAGTTAGTTTCACAGCCAGCAAAAGCTGAGATTGCCTTTTTGGTTCCAGCATATATGAATAGAATACAAAAAAGAATCAAGATGATATTATTTATTTGATGGATGAAGTATTTTTTAGACGAGGATAATCGATCGAATATAAGGTCAACTGATATATGTCCTTTATTAGCTTGGGTTTGGGCTAAACCTAAGAAACCGATTATCACAAGAATATATTCATTTATTTCTGTTGTGCCATCAATACTTAAACCAAAAAATGAACGTAATATGATATCAATTGTGATCAAAACTGTCATTACTATAAGAAATAGAAATACAAGCTTATATGATAAGTTATTCATAACTTTCAAAACTTTTGACAAAATTGAAACGTTCTCATTTAAAGCCATCGCTTCCTCAAAAATTAAGATAGATTTAATCAAAGGATAGATAATATAGATTTTTTTGAGAGGAGTGTCTTCCCAGATTTATGAAATGGAGGTGGCCCAAAAGATGATCTTAGTGGGGAAGACATCCCCCTCGGGTACACATTTTATTGACCCTTTTTCACGGATTTATAGTAATCGTAAGGAGATTCATATGAGTATTGCATTTCATATTTTTTAGCCAATTTTTTGTAAAGTTTTAAAAATTCTTCACCCGGGAGCTTATCTTTTTTCATTTCCTTAAGCCAATCCTCCCAAAGAAAAGGGACCAAAATCTTTCTAGCCTTAGCCTTCTCCTCTGGACTCCAACTAATTAAACTTACAAATTTTTTATTTATTATTTTATCTGTAACTTCCTTCTCAAAGCTTCCTTCCCATTCCCGATGATAGGCGTTAGCATCCTCCCGCAATTGATCAACGATTTTCTTTATGTCTGGTGGAAAGCTCTCATAGGTCTTTTTTGATATACCGAAATAAGACACTGCATAAGCGCCAACCCCGGTGTCGATTACATAAGGAGCAACCTCCCAAAAGCGGGATCCATAGACATTTACGTAGGGCATCCCAAAAACCCCTTTGACCATTCCTCGATTAAGGGCATCATAAACCTCACCATATGACAGGGCAACTGGAATGCCACCCAATTTCTTAACCATCTTTCCTACAGCAGCATAAGCCCTGACTTTTAATCCTTTTACGTCTGCGAGGGTGTTAACAGGAG
>JAEOSP010000505.1 GCA_016840305.1 Candidatus Hodarchaeota archaeon | reverse complement strand
TTATAACATCCCAAACTCTTTGCATTTCATCAGTAACGATCCTTTTACAATTTATTTTTTCGAAAATTAATCTTAAATTTTCGATAGGTGCTTTTTTCTCTGGCATTATCTCTTTTAAAAAAAAGTATAAATCTTCAGGAATTTTCACTTTATTTATTTTACCTTTAATTTCCCAGTAGACCACTAATAATCCATTTTTGTCGATATTGATATTATAAATATTATTTATATTGAATCCATTTGGAATACGAAAGATTTCCTTAGTATTTGTGTTTTCATTTGTCCAGATAATAATATCTTTTATACATTTGAATTTATTATCTTTAGGTTCATTATTTTCCTTCAAATGAGTTATTTCTTGTTTTAATTCTTTTATTTCAGCCTTACAGATTTCTAATTCATTTATGATTTGATTTATTTTCTTATTTTTTGGGCCATCGTTATTTTTTATCGACGATCTCATATTTTACCTCATTTGATAATTGTTTAGGTCGCTGTCGCACATAATTTATAATAAATTATAATTAATTCTCATAAAAAATTATAAATATAGATACGACAGTAACTATATAAAATTATTCAAAAATTTAAGGATTATAGTTATATTAGTAGCTATTACATCTTATCGGGTGCAAAGATGATTGAAGAACATAAAAGAGCAAGGTATTCTGGCAATAGTATTATAATCGGAATTGATCAAGAATTACTTAAAACATTAGAATGGCAAGAGAACGATGATTTGAAATTCGAACTTATGGGAAATGGTATTTGTGTTTCGCCAGCACTCGGTGATGAGTATGAGATTACGCGGAAATTGCGTAATATGGGCAGCGGCTTGATTCTTAGTGTACCAAAGGATGTATTCTTTTTTATGAAATGGAAACCAGTATCTAAAGATCATCAACCTACGAATTTAAAACTTCAACCTCTTGGTAATAAGTCATTACTAATTATGAAAGAATAATAGAATATAATAATAGAGAAAAAAAAATGATCGAACCAGTGGGGCACTCGGCTCAACACCTCGACCCCACTGGTGATCACTTGGAAGTGATCGAAATGTATAACGATTTAGCTGCAAATAAAACTATCGCACATAAAGGAAAAAAGAAAAAGATCAGTGTAGTTAAGGGTGAGAAAGAATTCAAACGCTGGCGTGAGTTTCTTATTGGAGAAAAGTTCAGTACATCGACACGTTATCGATACGCGAGATCCATCGCGGACATGATCAATTTTCTCAATAAACAACCTCAGAATATAAAACAGAATGATATTGATAGATATAAGGTGGAACTGGCTAAGCAGTATTCCCGTAACAGCATGACGCCGCCTATTGCAGCAATTAACAGTTTCTTCGCTAACGTTTTGAAGAAGCCAAATCTACGTCTGAAAGCTCCCAAAAAGAAGATCGTAAACAAAGTTCCTTTAACATATTCTGAGGTAATGCGATTGTTCGATATTGCAAAGGATAACCCAATGGATTATGCAATGATTACCACATTATATTATTCACAGCTTAGGACCAGTGAAATATGCAATCTCAATCTATCAGATATTGATTTCAGAAAAGGTAAGATAATGGTATATGATGCCAAGAATGACAAGGATGATATCATAAATCTACATCCATTCGCGATCAAAGCCATCAAAGAATATCTACCATACAGATTACATCCAAAGGATGGCACTGATCCTCTTTTTGTATCAAGTTATAAACGACGGATCAGCAGGGGCATTCCATGGAAACGAGTAAAATATTATGCTAAGCTGGCAAGTATTCAAAAGCGTGTATATACACATTTATTTCGAATATCCAGTATTACACACATGGCAGAGGGTGGGGCAACTGCGTTGGAGATCCAAAAACAGAGTAGGCACAACGATCTAAAGACCCTCATGGGTTATGTCCAGATCACCGATAAACACGCTCAGGATATCTATCTAAAAACCATGAGATCACCAGATGATATTGAGTCAGGAGATGATGTATCTACATCAAAACAAAATGACCATGTTCCACCAAGTGAACGGTCAAAAATTAGTGAAATGCCTTCAACATTAAGTAATTCCAATAATAGCCAGAAGGACCATTTAACTATTGAGCAACGTAAGATGTTGCTTATGGATAAGCTTCTGTTAGGCGAAATATCCGAAAATACATACTCTAAGCTTTTACAGCAAATAGAGGCACTGGCTAAGAATAGCGAGCAAGGTTCAGGTATGTATCAATAATTCTTGAAAAAGTGAAACAGAAGATCTTTAGAGATGAACAGAAGAATCGCTTCTGTTTTAAGTACTGGTGTATCGTTTTATAATTTTTAGAAAAAAAGAAGGTGGCTAGGTGAAGGTTGTAAGCCTCCTTGCGGTAGCATATATAATCTGGCTTGTATATAAGATTTTTTAGATTTTAAGGTCCAGTATAGTGATTTCAAAGGTCTGCCCCTCATCATTCAGTTACATTTTAAAGCTCCGTACTCCCCGCTTTAAACATTCCATTCATTTCTTCTGGTCGTTTTCGCAGTCGCTATGATTTTGTTTAACGGAATGCCACGCCCTATTCCTACAAAATCTACACTTGATGCGAATCCCACCCCG
>JAEOSP010000504.1 GCA_016840305.1 Candidatus Hodarchaeota archaeon | reverse complement strand
TGCAAAAAGAACTGCTGAAAAATTGGATTTAGATATTGAGTTTATCAATGGTAATTTTCTTGATCACGATATTTTTGAACAATTACAAACTTCTGGCTCATTTGATATTATAGTTTCCACTTTTGCTCTTTCTGAGTTTTCCTCCCTTCAACAATCTCTATTCTTGAAACAGATTTCCCTTTTATTAAAAAAAGATGGTATTTGTTTCCTTGCTGCTGATACTGTACCAACTTCTGTCTTATCCAAGCTCAAGTTTTCAATTAGTAATTTTATTCGTGCTCAAATTTCTATTTTTAAGAATTTACCCTCCACAAATCCTGTTCAACATTTAGAAACAAAAATGAATCCATTTTTTGATAGTACCCTCCTTTTTCAGCATAAGTCTGTCAAGTTGTATAAAAGCTCATTGAAATTTGATGAATTGGATAGGCCAAAAGAATTTCTGAGTGTAGCCTCTATTCTAGGAAATTTTTCATACTTAAAAACCGCTTATTGTGTTTTAAATGGGATATTGACTAGAAAGAGTATTCCCCCTGGTCTATATCGTATTGGTAATCCCCAAAGAAGTTCTCCCGTTCTTGTAACAGCAAATTATTATTGGACAGTACATTCTGTTTATAAAAATCTCCAGAACGAAAATATTGACTGTTTTCTTTTGATAATAGATTCAAATGGTATCAATGTGTGGTGTGCTGCTGGAGGAGGTCATTTTACCCATACTCAAATTCTAGAAGCGATTCGATTATTTGATTTACATGAATTTATTGATCATTCTAACCTAATCTTACCTCAATTATCCGCAACAGGTGTGGATCGCAAAGAATTGTCTAAAGCGGGTTGGAAACCTGCTTTCGGGCCCGTTGATATCAAAGATGTTCCATCGTTTATTAACTCCTCCACAAAAGACACAAAATCGTCGACTATTAAGTTTACCTTTTCTTTCAGAACTCTCATGGGGCTACAACATGCTTTCTTTATTACTTGTACTCTTTTCTTCCCTTTGTTGCTAATTCTAGGTATTTTGAATGCCATTGGCGTTCCATTGACCTCTTTTTGGTTTTCTGTTGTTCTTCAGCTGTATTTCATTGGAATTATTGTCAATATGCTTTTTGTTTGGATTTACCCAATGTTCAATTTTACTTCGTCTTTCTTTACAAAAGGTTTAACTGTTGCATTAATCAGCTCATTTGGTATTGTTGTTTATCTTATAGCTAATGTAAATACCACTTCTCTGTATACATTAATTTTCTGGTCTGCTTTGGTTGTTGTGGTCAGTTTATTCATTATTTTGGATCTTGCTGGTAATACTCCTTATACTAATCATTTAGATGTCGAAAGCGATCTTACTCTGTTTACGGTTCCCGCAATAATTCTCATTCTTATTGCCATAATTATCCCGTTTTTAAGTTCAGAAATTGAACACCTATTGATTTGAAATGTGATGTACATGGTAGCTCTAATCTTTACTGAGAGATGTAACGGATGTGCTTGGTGTCTGGATGTCTGTCCGCATCAAATAATTGTATTAAATGAAAATCAAAAAGCGGAGATTGTTAATGACGAGCTATGCATTGAATGTGGGGCTTGTGCATTGCAATGTCCAATGGATGCAATAATTGCTCATCCAATTGGATGTGGTTGTGTTTCTAGCGTTGTTAAAAAGAAAATTCGTAAGATTTTACATCTTTCTGAAAAAAGTAAGCAGTGCTGTTAGTTATCATTGATGGTAGGCATCAATTAGATTAGTTTTTCAGCCACTAAATATAGTATGTTGGTCCTTTTGATTGCTTTTCTTCGCCTGATTGTTCTTCTTCTTCTACTTTATGGAGCATTTCATTCTTGCTAATTGCTTCTTCTATGATTTCTTCTAGTTTTTCATAGCTATAATCCAATGAATATATATCAGCTAGCCGTTTCAATAGATGTTTACTAGCTAGAGGATCAGTTCCAACCAACGTTAGTTTTCCTAGTAAACCAAAGCTTTTCAACCCTTTTTCTGCCGCTAAAGCAGAAAATACTCCGACTGCACCTGTAATTTCTCCTCCCTTTAGAGGTACAATGTCATACTCTTGTAGCCATTCAATTGTTTCGATGTCATATGCAAATGCTGCTACGTCTGGTCCTTCTTCCAGAACTCTTAATCCTCCCAGACAAATGACTGTTCCTGCATTATGTTCAATGACGAAATCCAGGACTTCATTTAGCACTTGGATAATACCTATGTCATGAGGTTGTGCATCACCAGTTAATATTAGTAGATTGGGGGTTGTTTTGGTAATTGCATATATTTCCATCCTTGCTAATCTACCTACACCCTGTTCATTGTCTATTTGCACCACTGGCGGAAAGAAAGAGCTGTATATTCTTGCTATTTCTACTGCTTCGTAATGGTTAATCAAAAAATTTGTTGCTATTTTGCCAATTAAGCCCATCCCTGGTAATCCTTGGATAACCACTGCTGGATGAGTAATTGATACATCTGACATCTTATGAAGAAAACTAAATGAGCTTTGTTGTGATTGATTCAATCTACTACCTCAACTCCCTCTTTGATTCCTTTATTTTATTGACTAGGTTACGAAAAAGCTGGATATTTGCTCTTGGCTGTATTCCCTTCTGACTAGATTTTCTGTGGATTCTCTGCCTTTCCTTGTAAACCATCTAATAGTCATTAGGGGGTTCATCTCGTATCCCTTGAGATGTAATGTGGTAAACAGCTTCCCGTTCAGGTAATTCTGGTGAGTCAAATATTCTTGCTATTCGTGCTGTTCCACGAGATTTGCGTAGTAATATCCTATGCGTTGGTCTGTGGCCCCATGCAAATCCTAGTGCAGGTTCGATATTACTCCCCCCTGAAAAAAGATTGTCAGGATTGCTGAGTATTTGATTTGTAGTAACTATCGCTAAATTGTATGATTCTGCTAATCGTTGCAAAGTTTCTGCATGTGCCATCAATGCTTGCTGTCTACGTGGTAAATTGTCTTTTCCAGGGAATTCTGCTCTGAAGTGAGATGCCATTGAGTCAATAATGATTAATCGTATTCCATTTTTTTCTATAACGTTGTCTGCTTTCTCAATTATCTGAATTTGATGATCTGAATTATAAGCTCGCGATATAAAGATATTTTGGAGAAATGATCCTGGATCATCAGTGAAAGAATAACTCATTTCCGCAACTCTTGCAGGAGCAAATGTATTCTCTGTATCAATGAAAAGTGCTTTTCCTTCTAATCCTCCTTCCTCGATGGATCGTTGAACATTCAAACATAGTTGAAAGGATATTTGTGTCTTTCCAGTGGCAAATGCTCCACTAAATTCTGTTATAGCACCAATAGACACTCCTCCTCCTAATATCTCGTCTAAATTTCGCGATGAGGTAGAAATCTTAGGTCTCTTTAGTTCTTTTTGTAATAGTGTTGCAGCTGTTGTTGGTTGAAACATTCCAACATATTTACGTGCTTGATTGACTGCCCTTATAGCTGATGATTTGCTAATCTCACATCGTTTCATTACTTCTTCAGGTGGTGTTGCTGCTAACGAAATAATACTAGGAAATTGCTCCTGTAATCGATTTCGTAACTCTTCCGCTAGTTTCAATTTTTCAAATACGTTTGTTTCTGTCATTGTAAGACCTTTTAGTTAAATAGGTATTATTCTCTATTTATTGGTAATTCTGTCTTTATATTAGCAATAAATTCTCGTCAATATTTATTAGGTTTTCTCTCTAATGACGTATTTTTGTTATCAGATAATCAACAATTCTCTGAGCAACGTTGATATTTGGATGAACCGATTCAAATGCTTTCCATCCTGGGCAAGCATTTACTTCAAGCACATAATGGCCTTCCTGTGTAGGAAACAAGTCAATTCCAGCAACTTCTATACCAAGTCGATTTACGATTTGATGTACTAATTCCTCATTTTCAGGTGATAATTTATATTGTTCACACACTGCTCCTTGGGCATAATTTGTTTTCCATTCACCTTTAGTTGCAATCCTTTTCATACTCCCAATGATTTGATCCCCGACATATAACACTCGAATATCTCCTGGAGCAATTTTTTTCCCTTGGTGTTCATTTTTAAGAAATTCCTGAATTAGAATCGACATTGGGGAACGGATAAATAATGTCTCAATGATTTCTACTGCATTTTTTGGATTGGATGCTAGAATTGTCCCTGTTCCTCTTGTCGAGTCTGGAATTTTGATCACAATAGGAAATTTAAAGGTCTGAAGGAGCTCCGCCAATTGATATGTATTATTTATAAGCAATGTTTTTGGTAATCGTATTCCAGGGATGGATGATAACATTTGAAAGCAACGGAACTTGTCTCGTGTATAGAATAGTGCTTCTGACGTGAGAGTACTTGGAATATGCATGAGCTCGAAATTCTTTAAGGTAAGCAAACCTATTTCGGTTTGAGTACGTCCAATGCGTGGAATAACACCAATTAATGGATTTAAAGATTGATTTGCAAAAAGAGCATCTGCTGATGATGAATTAATAAGTGGAAATACGTATTGGGTTGATATAAATACTCCAGATATATCATTGTGTTGGTTTATTGTATTAAGTAATTGGGTTGTGGGAAAATATTCTTTACTTCTACTTAATACACCTATTTGTTCTACCATTGGAGAAAACCACCAACAAAAGATCCCAAAGTACTCTAGATTAAAAAACTGTATCTTTTCAATTTCTGATTGAGGATCTGATTCTGATGTTTCTTAACTTCTCTTGATCACAATATAAGTTCTTTACTTGTCATATCTTGAAGCATTCTAGTGTATAAAGCGGTTATTCAAAATCCCATTCAAATAGTAGTTTTCCACACAGATTCGTGTCAGAAAAACTTCTCAAAGATTATCGTGTTGGACTTGAGAAGGTTAGAATATCATCAATAAGTTCAACGTGTGTGATTAGCATCCGTCGACAGCAATAACGAGTCAAACCAAAAGAATCAAGCATTTCCTTCGGTTCTTTGCCAGTTTTGAGGCCTTCGATATACTCCTCGTAATATTGTGCGATGACTTTTCCACAAGTATAACATCGTATTGGAATCATCATAGTTACATTTCACCCTCTAAAATCCATCATCGCCAGGTACAGGTCTACGTCCACGTGGGGCTCTAAATAGTTCCACTCGCATTTGAGCATCCTTTTCTGGGGTTAATTCTCCCCGTTCTCTTAGAATTTCTTTTGTTAATAACCAAAAAATCATTGCTAGTGAATTTCTTCCTTTGTTATTACAGGGAATCGCGAGATCAATGTTTTTTATTGTATTATCTGTATCCACTAAGGAGATTACGGGTATTCCTACTCGCGATGCTTCTTTTAAAGCTTGACGATCAAAATGAGGATCTGTAATCAAGATGCTTTTAGGTTCAATATAATCATACCGTCCCTGAATACTTGGATTAGTAAAAATACCAGGTATAAAACGTCCTGTGATTGGGTGTGCCCCTGTTACTTTGCACAACATTTCTACAGGAAAAACTCCGTATGCTCTGACGCTACAGGCTGCTACCCGTGACATGTCTTGTCGTGCGAGAAATTTGGCTGCAGTACGAATACGCTCATCAGTTTTATGAACATCTAAAACATATAGTCCATCACTTCGCGTGCGATAGATAGCCCAATCCATGCTTTTCATTCCGCTAGAAGTTCCTATGTGAACTCCAGCTTTTAAATAGTCTTCTAGAGGCGCGAGTAAATCTTCTTCTTGAGTAGTAGCTGCCATTTAAAAAAAACCCTTGTTATAATCGATCCTTACTGCTTTAAGCATCATATAACCCAGTAAACATCAATGTTAAGAAGTTTTGTAGTATTAACAGAGAG
>JAEOSP010000503.1 GCA_016840305.1 Candidatus Hodarchaeota archaeon | reverse complement strand
TTTATAGTTTTTACAAATTTTGAAGTTTTTAGTTCCATTTGTTTCTCCTTATTTGATCCGCTCAGAAATGATTGTTTCTGATCAAATATTGTGTTTTGGTAGTAAAAGAACGATCAAATGCTGCATGATTTGAATTTCGTGCAATTATTGATTTCTTTTTGATCACGATATCAGCGTTATGGGATGTTTCGAACATCCTAGTAAACCCAGAGATAATCTTCGAAATTAAGTTGGGTAGTGTTACCTGTTCAGTTGATATTTCATTGTTTGCGGTTGCCATTTTTTATTTACTCCGTTAGTAGTAGTCAAATTTATTTTGGTAAACATTACTAGTCAGTTGTTTACTGTTCAGTTTTGACCTATAATATACTAACCATTTATTTTATTTAAATGTTTGGTGCAACTTGAAAGACAATTGCACAATAATAATGAGGTTTTAACTTGATATTAGATCATTCATTCAATATAGCTATTATTCCCAAATTCACATCTGTTCAACTAATTACAATAATTACTGAAGTATAAATAAACAAAACTATTGATTGACTATTTATGAAGTGGTATTTCCATGCTGACCTTTCAATTTTTTTCAGGATGAACTGGTAACGTTTATAAGCACCCTAAACCATAATAGTATTAGAACAATGCATATATGTGATTGACAATGGGAACTAAAACAGTCCTAGACCGATACCCAGAGAAAAAAAAGGAATTCTAAAAGTATTGGGAAGACCTGGACATTGTTTTAGCATATGAAGGGGATATGTATGATAAAACATTTTCACAATCTATTAGAGGTGCAATCGTTTTTGTTTTGAAGAATGGGATAATGGATGAATTCCCCGGTACTAGTGAACCACGGAGAAGAAGAGTCCTATCAGCAAGTGAAATTAAGAAGGAAATTGAAAAGCAGCTAGATGAACCTGTAAAAAAAGCAAACCTATACTTTCATCTTGAGAAATTAGAAAAATGTGGATTCGTAAAGGAAGTAGATAGAATTGCATCTGGTAAGCGAAACACAACCTACTATGGTAGAACTGCCAAGATGTTTACTCCGAAGTACAAAGGAAAAATTCAATTTAATCTTCATAAATCTGACCAGTTTCTCGAGATCCTTCAAAGATTAAATCCAGAAGTTTCTCTAACTCAGTTGCATGAAACTGTAAACAGTATAGATGGATTCAACCAATATGATATGGAGGCTTTTATTGCTTGGTTAGAGAAAGAAGAACAGCACTTACGTGGATTAGACATCGACTTTGTAGAATTGTCAAATGGATTTAGTTTATTACGAAGGTACTCTCCGAAAGTAATTGCAGGACTAGCTAAACTAGCAAAACTACTCAATTTGGAGCAAGTAGACAATAAGGAGATTTGATAGATGTCAGAAATTAGTACCCCGTTAGACAAGCCAGAAAACTATGAAATAAAGAAGACGTTTTTTGATTATTGGGACAACCTAGATATTGTCTTACTTGCCAATGCAGATGAGTATGAAAAGGCATTTCATAACATAATACGTCATCATGTAGTAACTATACTTGCTGATGGAATTGAAGATGAATACCCATTTACTGGTGAAAAACGCAAACGACACGTATTATCTGCAAGTGAATTATTAAAACAGGTGAATGAGCATTTAGAGAGCCTGGATGAAGAACCGATAAAGAAAGCTAATTTTTATTTCCATATGCAGAAACTTGAAGATTCAGGATTTATCCGAGTCGTTGATCAAATTGCAACAGGAAAACTCTATACTAGTTATTATGGCAGAACAGCTAAGGTGTTCTTAAAAGATGAGCTCATTGAGAGAAAACATTATAGTATACAGGATGATCCTACATTTTTAGAGCTCATCCGTCGTAAAAGCAATCTAACTGAAGAACAAATTTCAAAATATTCAGAAACTTTTGGACAATTAAATGATTTCGATCCTACGTGTTTTCCCAGATGGATTGAAGATAACGAGCATGCGTTAGATGGTATAGATATTGATTTTCGGATGCTTGAGAGATTAATTAGCGTT
>JAEOSP010000502.1 GCA_016840305.1 Candidatus Hodarchaeota archaeon | reverse complement strand
TTACTCCATGAATTCTATTTCTGAAATATGACACATTCCTGAACATAGAAACCGCTTGACTGCATAATGATGCCGTCCAATATCCTGCTAAAAACAATCTGGTGTACTTTTTGGAATAAAAATTAGCACCAACTTAACAAAAGAGTGAACGCGACAGATTCTTGATAATAGACAAGAAATAATGCAATAAAATCTCACAAATTATCTTTTCACTCAAGAAATTCAGTTAATTTGATTTTTCGGCTTGAAAAATCCTTGTTGTAGTGAGCTTTGAAATAATTAATGTATTCTTTGAACAAAGAGGTATCTTCGTTCAAATTATCAAGAACAGCTAAGATAATTTGCACTTCATTATACTCTTTTTTAGAAAAAGTGAATACTTTTTGCCTTACCAATTCCCCTAAGGTCATAACTTTTGATAATGTCGCAAAAAAGGAAATTGTTTGCTCGAGATGAGGTAGTAAATTAATAGATTTAGGATTAAACCTGTGTTCCAGTATACGCTCGCGAATAACATCCTTTCTTGGATATTTTTCATAGCCTATTCCCTTTATACTCAACATTGGAGCGGCTGCTAAAGTTGATCCTGTTCCCATGAACGGATCAAGGACATTATTAGCCCCTGTTAATTTTAAGCAGCGATATGGTAGTTCAATAGGGAATGGTGCTTCGTGACCTTTTTTTAACTTCTGACCTGTTGTTCTAGAATACGGAATAAACCAGGTATTCCCAGCATCCCTTAGATCATATTCAGCGTATCGACCGATATTCGATTTGTCAGCATAAGGAATACCAATTGCTCTTGGATTCATTCGATATTTGCTTCGGTCCTTTACAAGGACGTAGATATACTCAAAGATATTATTTAATCGACGGTCTCTTCCAGTTGGGGTGTAATGTCCTCTTCCCATGAATGATTTCAACCAAATTATAGTTTGGAGGCGAAAAAACCCTTCTTCTTGAGCTAGTTGAACCATCTTTTCACTGTAGCCTTGGTTGTTTGCAGAATCTCCTACATTTAAAAAGAACATTCCCGAAGGTGAAAGAACTCGATAACATTCTGACCAAACCTGTTTTAAGAATGCTTCATACTCATTATATGGTTTTTGATCGTCGTAGGAGTTTCCTTTATCATCAGAATAAGTTTTACTCCTATTATAAGGAGGAGAAGTAACTATAACATCGATGGTATCATTCATGATCTCATTCATGTTTTCAGAGCTTCTGTAATAAACGATTTGGTCTCCGAACTTTTCAAAATTAGACACTTAACCACCATTCTTTCTTCTTTTGATATTAAATAAAGGAGTCAATCACTCATATATATTATTCTGCGATAATTAACATTTTACTAGGGATTTCTTGAGAGTATCTAATTCAGATTAAATAACAAAAGCTTAATAATTTTGTATTTTTTTTTTGTTTATTACATGGAAAAGTAACTGTTATTCTTGCAAGGAATTCTATGAATCAGTAAACTTTCATTTATCTAGGTGATGAATAGATTTTCATGTAAAATCAGACTAAATCCGTGATAAAATATCAAATGTGAATATCATGTCAGACGAACATCAAGAATCTCAAGAATCTCAAGAAAAAGAAAAGGGTGAGGAACCTGTAGCAGAAACCAAGGTTGAGGAAACAAAAGAGGAAACCACTGCTGCTGAAGAACCACTCAACGTTATGAAAATAAGTGAACTATCTCCTTTTGACAGAAAACTTCAAGTTTTATTTGTTGTTGTTGAAAAAAGTGAATCCAGAAGCATAGTAAGCAGAAAAACTAATGAGGAACATCAATTAGCAGATATTACAGTTGGAGATGACACCGGTATTGTCACATGCACATTGTGGGACGAAACCATTGATCGTGTTGCCGAAGGAAAAACCTACATCTTAAAGAATGGGTATGTAAATGTATTTCAAGGACAGATGCGCTTAGCTCTTGGTAAATGGGGATCAATTGAAGACACAGAAGAAGTAATTTCTCTTGATTCTGTGAACTCAGAAAATGATCGATCAAAAGAACAACATGAGGATCGTAGACGTCGACGAAGCTATAATCGTGGAGGCGGTGGCGATGACAAAGGGCGTAGACCTCGTGGTCGGGGTGATACAGGCGGATATCGTGGAAAACCCTCAAATGAAGATCGATGGTAATAGCTCTTTACCATATTTCCTTTTTTCTTCTTTTTAGTTAAATTTATCTCTTATTGTTAAGAAATAAATGAATAATCCAATAGTAATCGCTGGTTGGATCAATACAGTTAAACCACCAGTTTGTATTTCGGTTAAATAAACAGTAAAACTCATCACGATACTTAACGACGATAATCCGTACAAGATAATATTAACAAACCAGGCTGCAATATTCAACCTCCATAATCCATAGCCTAAAATAAAAATCAAGAAACCTACAAAAAGGATTCCTACAGCTAAGATACCAAAAACCACTCCAAAGGTAGTTGCAAAGGTTTCTTCCCACACCGAAGCAAAATCTTCTCCTAATACTCCCATTGAGAAAACAATAAAAATAGCGCCCAATACTAGTATTATAATCCCAGCCAACATTTCTAAAATAGCTATTATACTTAGTATAATAGGTCGTTCCTTTTTTTACATAATAATTACCCGTTTATTCAGAAGTGTATCAGTCAATGAGTTTGAATTTTACCCCCATTTTTAAGTTTTAGGGGATATGCAAATGGATTTACATTCCTTTCTTCTAAGTATCAGAAGTATTTCTCTAGATGGACTTTAAACCACTTTAGCACTAGGTACATCAAAGAAACCCAGTGGTTCTCTGATTAATTGTGTAAATGTGAAAAAAATTGCCTATCGAAGGTAAAGCTCAAAAAAGTGAATACCTACTCAAAATCTGCGCAATTGGACCTGGTGATGTCCAAAAAACTGAAATTATACGGAAATTTGCTGAGGATAAATTTGATGGCAATTATATGCCTACATTGGGAGTAGATATTACTACCAAGAAAATCATGATAAATAAGACTCAAGCGAAATTGATTATTGTTGATACAGAAGGGCAAGAGTTTTTTGGCAAGCTTAGACCAAATTACTACAGGGGAGCATCTGGGGCGTTGATCTTCTGCAATATATACAATAGAAAATCAATAGAAAGCATTCCATCATGGTTTGAGGAATTTAAAAAACATATACCTTCCCCTGATATACCAATTTCCATAGCTTTAGTGATAAACCAAGTAGAAAAAATAAAAGAACAACCAACAAAACATCTCCGTCCCATTCATAAAAGGAGAAAGAGAAACTTTCTGAAAATTTTGAAAAGATTCCTTTTTTCTAACAAGAATGAGATAAAGCGTAGTAAAAAGAAAAAAAGGAAAAATAAACGTGCTGAGTCTCCCAAGGAATGGTCAATTCTATCCAATTCCGAACTCGTGAGTCACCTTGCTTTAGAATATGATCTTGGAATATGCAAAGTCAATATGAAAAACTCTCGGGACATTTCAAATTGTTTTACACATATAGCTAAGCAAGTAATTCAAGCATAAATTTAAAATTTTGATTTTTATCTTTAATTTCTGAAGTGATACAGATCTATAAGAGAAGATCTTTCCAATTATAATCTTCATTACGAACTATAAGAAAAATATGACTTATACTGAGTAAAAAAGATATTTTGATGTGAAAAAATAAGAATTGAGAGTGTCAAGAATGAATAAAGTAGGTATAAGATTAGAAGATAAAAATAAATGGGAAAGTAGAGCGCCAATCGTTCCAAGTCATATAAAGGAACTAATTAAATCAGAATCGCTCGATTTTATAGTTCAAGAATCACCTATTCGTGCATTTACAAGTGAAGAATATCAGGATAGTGGAGCTACTATTTCTTCAAGTTTAAAAGATGCAAGAGTAATCTTTGCAATAAAAGAAATTCCAACAAAATTACTAGAAAAAAGTAAAACTTATATTTTCTTCAGTCATACGGTTAAAGGTCAAAAAAGTAATATGCCAATGCTAAAACAGATTCTTGAATTGGGGATTACACTGATTGATTATGAGAAGATAGTAGATGATAGAGGGTTTCGTTTAATTTACTTTGGTAACTATGCAGGTTTAGCAGGTATGAATCAGGCATTATGGGCCTTCGGGCAACGAGTAAAGGAAGAAAAAGAACTTGATACTCCTTTCCTTGATTTGAAACACACCTACGAATATGGTGGTCTTCCAAATATGAGCAAGGCCTTAACAGAAATTGTGAAAAAAATTGAGGACAAAGGGCTTCCAGAGGAACTTGTGCCATTGATTGTAGGATTTGCTGGTTATGGTAATGTATCAAAAGGAGCTCAATCTATACTAGAGAAATTACCAGTCATAGAATTAGAACCAACTGATCTTGAAGATTTTTATTATAACCGTAGTGAGGAATTCTCCCGACATCATGTGTATAAAGTTGTTTTCAAAGAAGAACATATGGTAACTCCGATCAAGGAAGGAGATATCTTTGATTTGCAGGATTACTATAAATTTGGATCTGAGAAATACAAAGGAGTGTTTGATAAGTATATTCCTTACTTGTCTATTTTAATGAATTGTATTTACTGGTCTGATAAATATCCTAGACTTCTCACAAAAGAGAAGGCAAAAGAGATCTACCACTCTAAACTTCTTATCAGATTGCAGGTTATAGGGGATATTTCTTGCGATATTGAAGGAGGTATTGAGCCAACGCTCCAAGTAACTGTACCTGACAATCCAGTATTTATCTATAATCCGTTTTCAGATCAAGCTTCCATTGGTCTCACTGGTGAAGGGTTAGCTATAATGGCAGTCGACAATTTACCATGTGAACTTCCTCAAGAATCATCTAGTAACTTTTCTGAAACTTTAAAACCGTTTATACCTATCATCGCAAAAGCTGATTACACTCAGTCATTTGAAGAGTTAGATTTACCCCCAGTAATTAAAAATGCAGTTATTACTCATAAAGGGGAGCTTACTCCACAATACAAGTACTTAGAAAAATTTCTAGTTTGAAATCTAGAAAAATTCATTTAGTCTATAAGAAGACGAGTCAACCAAATAAAAGCATAATAAAAGTCCAAATAGATGCAATGAGGTCTGTTAAAAATGAAAAAAGTCTTAATTTTTGGTGCGGGTATGGTTGCTGGCCCCCCTGTTAAATATTTACTAGAAAAAAACTTTCACGTAACTGTTGCGAGTCGAACTGTCGCTAAAGCAGAAGCTTTGCTTAATAATCACCAAAATGGTGTAGCTAAAGCATTTGATATTACGGTAGCTTCAGACAACGATCTCGATACTTTAATTAAAGATTGTGATTTAGCTGTGAGTTTACTACCGTACACTTATCATGTAAAAGTAGCAAAATCATGTCTTAAGTATAAAAAACATATGGTAACCACATCCTATGTCAGTCCTGAAATGCAAGCATTAGACAATGAAGCAAAGAATGCACAAGTTACGATCTTGAATGAGATAGGGGTTGATCCGGGTATAGATCACATGAGCGCACAGAAAATCATTGATAATATTCACGCTCAGAACGGAGAGATTATATCATTCACTTCTTATACTGGAGGATTGCCTGCTCCTGATACGAATAATAATCCTTGGGGGTACAAACTATCTTGGTCCCCAAGGGGACTTATATTAGCTGGACGGAATGCAGCTAAATATTTAGAAGAAGGAAAAGTGGTAGATATACTTGGAGAGGATTTGTTTGATCATTATCGGCCATTTCCTGTAAATGAAAAAGGACCAGGCGATGATAAAGAGTTGGGAATGCTCGAAGGTTATCCAAATCGTAACTCAATTGAACCATATATTGAAGTTTACAAAATACCAGAAGCTAAAACCATGATTCGGGGAACCTTACGCAATCCTGGTTGGTGCCGTACCATGAAAAAGATAGCTGATATTGGTTACCTCGAAATTGAGGAGTTAGACTTCCCTTCAGGGTTTACATATGGACAATTAACCAATAAATTATTACAGGAACCAATAGATTCTGATCCAAAGGCAAAAGTGATGAAAAAATTTGCAATTAAAAAAGATGACGATATTATTCAACGTTTAGAATGGATGGGTCTACTTGGTGCTGATAAACTACCAAAATCGAAAATTTCACCTCTTGATGCGCTATGTTATCAATTTGAAGAACACCTTCAGTACTCTAAAGGTGAACGTGATATGCTAGTGATGGTTCATCAGTTTAAATACAAACTTCCTTCAGGTGAAGAGAAACTTACTTCCACTATGATCGATTACGGGATTCCAAACGGTGATAGTTCTATGAGCCGTACAGTTGGCTTACCTGCGGCTATTGGTGTCCGTATGATACTTGAGGGCAAAATTACAGATCGTGGTGTATTACGGCCTGTGAAAAAATCAATTTATGGCCCTATATTAAAAGAACTAGAGAATTTAAACATTGGTTTTTCAGAACGTGTTGAGAAAGTCTAAATCTTCTCTTGTTCTTTCCATCGAGAATCGGGCCAGACAAGTTTGTCTGAGAAAGGATTGGAATTTTCATTCCATTCCACGAAACAGATTGTATCGGGATCAATGATACTAGGTTGGTGGATTGTAGTAATTTGAAGGAATATTAGGGAGGTAAGAAAAACGACAATAAATGGTATTATAAAATTTGGATGCTTTTTGAGTGGAAAATTCATTATTATACCCCTTAGGTTGATTACCATCAATATAAATCCTTGAGTTTTTTATTTCTTCCTGAATTTTCTAAGAATCAGAGAAGCCAATAATTTAGTAGAAAAATTTCAAAGGAAGAAGCAATGTATACTTCACTTTTTCATATCACAAAAAGTAGCAAATATTTTATTATCTTGTTTAAAACCAATTTTCTTGTATAAATTTATAGCAGATTCATTAGAGTCCTCAACCCATAGAAATAATTCTTTAATTAACATATTGGCAAGTAATTCTTGACACAGTTTTGTTAAGGTCGAGTTCGAGTATCCCTGTTTTCTTTCCAGTAATTTTGTTTCTATGCCTCTGATGATAGCAAAGGATAGATTATCACTCTGATGTATGTGAGGAGCAGCAGCAAAGCTAATTATTTCATTATTTTTCAGATAACCATAAGCTAATCCACCATGAACATCAAGATGACGATACCGCTTTGGGACAGCCAATTTGTCATTAGGGAACTTAATTAAGGAAGAAAGATTGCTCCATTTAGGATTAAAGGTTTCAACAGACATTTTATATGTTGTGTAGGAGTTATATGTATCAGTTGGATGATTCGTTTCCAAAGATCGAAAATTAGTAAATTTCTCTTGAATATCACTCCAATGGTATTCATTAGTGAAAAAAATTACGTTATTCGTTTTAAACCATCTGATCTTATCATTAAGTTTCCATACATCTACTCCTGATATGTAATATTTATTCTCGTAGTGAAAAATGAAACTTAATGGATTTTCTAGTAGTTTAACAGTAATCAAATGAGGTTTTTTAAGCAGAAACCATTGAATATAGCAGGTTTGACTTAATGGCTTCTTTTTTAATAGTTCATGAATCCTTTCATAATCAATGCTTCTCAATGAATGGAAAAAATTTACAAACGTACCCCAGGCCAAGAGTAAAACCACTAGTTTGGATGTAGGAAAAGAAACCAAAGAAAGCTATAAATAGCTCACCCATCGAAGATAGTAGCTTTATTATCGTTTTTACCTGATAGAGGATGTCCTGAATCATAAGACTTTCGTAAATGCTCTAAACTAACGTGAGTATAGAGTTGTGTTGTCGAGAGGGATGCATGCCCTAAGAGTTCTTGAATTACCCGTATATCAACTGAATTTGCCAGTAAATGAGTTGCAAAGGCATGTCTAAGTGTATGGGGAGTTACTTTTTTCTTTTGTAGATTTGTCTGTTCTTTATATTTTTTCACTAAACGTTGAATTGATCTAGATGTTAATCGCTGTCCAGATCGGTTTAATATTAGTGCTGAAGTATCTTTATCCTTACGACGAGCGTCTAAATACTCTTCTAGAATTGGTACTATTAAATCAGGCAATGGAATTATTCTATCTTTATTTCCTTTTCCTTCTACTATACGTATTAGCCGATTTTTTAAATCTAGATTATCAATGTTTAGATCACTTAACTCAGACACCCTCATTCCCGTACCATAAAGAAGATATAGTACTGTTCGATCACGTAAATTCTTCGGAGCATTTAGTAAGGTAAACGCTTCCTCAATCGAAATCGTTTTTGGTAATGATTTAGGGATTTTAGGAGATTCGATACTCTCTGCTGGATTAGCCGAAATAAAGGCTTCCTTCTTCAGGAATTTGTAGAAAGACTTGAGAGAGCAAATTTTTCGATGTAAACTTCTTGGAGCATATGCTTTATCCCTTTTTAAATGAAGAAAGAATCGCCGTAGATCTGTTGTCGAACATGCTTCAAGAGGTTTTTTTTGACTAAAATTATTAAACATCTGTAAGTCATAAGAGTATTCACGAATAGTTTTCTCTGAATAGCCTTTTTCTACTTCAAGGAAAACTAAAAAATCATTGATTAGCATAATTGCTAAATTTGACGACATACATTTTGAATAGCGATATTATCCAGAGATTATCCCAAAGCAGAAATTTTTAATCATAAATTCTATTCACAAGCTTTGCTATTCCTCTATCCTCGTCTAATTTAATTAGATCAGCCCTAAACAGTTCTGAAACCGAATGTCTAACAATAGCTGGAGAAAAACCAGTAGCTTTAGTCAATTCTTCACGTGTCATTTCTGATTTATCCCCATGCAATAGATATAAAATCTTAGCATGTGGTTTTCCAGCAAAAACTTTTTCTAATAAGGCTATATAAATACTCAAAAGCTCTTTGATACTGACTGTAGATTCTTGCTGACCTGATAATTCGATAAACAGCTCTGAAACCTTCTTAAATTCTGTTTCTAAACCTATATAATCAAATTCAAGTTGTTGTCTCTCTAGGTTTGCTTTATTAAGTTTCTCTTCTCTATCTTGAAGAGCTGCCTCTTTTTGGTTTAGTTCCTCCTTAATTTTCTTTAAATTGCTTTCCATTGAAACTATCGTGTTTTTCACGCGTTCTATGGTAGGAACTATCTCTTCGATTCTTAGGGGTGTTTCATCCATTGATTTACTCACCTATTCCATTCATCTTTTTGCATAATCATTTTTGTCCGACAAAGGTAAATTGCTCGTATTCACAGACCTCTCTCTGTTACAACCTTAAATATCCTCCCTCTTTATTTACCTCATAGTGAGGTGATAAGAAAAACATTTCCACAATACATTGGTCTGATTCACTTGTAACTACGTTAGACGAGCTACCCGTCAAAGGCAAGGGAAGAAAGACCCCTAAGAAGTGAGAGGTATTGGTGTTGACGATATCAGATGAAGAGCTGTTTCAAGTAGTCCTAAAGGTCGGCTCAAATTTACTTGTTCTGTCCTGCCGGATAGGGGATGTGTGACTCATCCCGTCGTGACTGACTCTAAAAACAATTTTTTTGTCCGACAAATTTTGGTCATAATCATCTCAAATTAATTATTTATAAACATAAATGCTCGACAAAATAATGCTCAACTAGGATTAAACAAAATGAGATAACCATGTCCATCATAAAAATGTGGTAATGAGTGCAATAATTCTTCTTCCCAGACACTCCGCGTAGTGTTATTTACTAACATTGATTCTGTGTAGTTCCATTTTTGTAATAATTCATTAATTGTTTCTAAAACTGATTGATTCTTAGCAAGATTAAAATATCTGCCAATCTTATAGAAAGAAATGAATAGGACTTCAATATTAAACGCTGTGATTACCTTTTCCACTTCTTGGAGTATAAGAGATTTTACAGTTATATCTGAAATCTTTTCTTCGTTTTGGACGAATCTCTGCCTATATTCAATGAAATCTCCTATATTGATACGTAGGAAATTAAAATTTGTTGGAAAAAAATCAGAGAGATTTTTAACGGCTCCAATTGCTACAGTTTTATCCTGTTGATAATCAGTTCCTTTTCTTAGCGAATAATGACAGAATTCAGGTAGGATTTTTGTTTTGGGATTAACATCATGACCATTTTTTACCTTAGGTATCAATATATTATCAACATTCAGTGAGTATGGTTCAAAAGGTTGGAAACTGGTATTAGGTTCAGGTTGATATCGTAATTTTGGTAATTCGATGAAATCGAGGCTGGTACCCACAACTGAAAGATTTAGCCTCTTGGCTGGGGGGATGAAAAATTGAGAATTGTTTTGTGCTGTTGCACCATCACAGATAAACAGGGTATCTAATGAACAACTAGGTACTTCTATATTCGACCGAAATTCATCAGTAAACTTTCTAGCGATTACTGAATAACGAGGAAATCCAAGAAATTCTCGGTAAAGTTTATGGATATGAGTCCTAAACAGCAAGTAATCAGGCATTACCAATAATTTATGCCGATCATACCGAGAAACGATACCTAGGTCAATTAGAAGAGATTCTAACAAAGTAAGTTATTTTTCTGCATAAGAGTATTTAAACTGTTTCTGATTGTTAGAGCAAGAAAATGTACGATTTACAAATAGAGAAGATAAGGAAAAGAGTGGAAGAGAAGAATTATCGATCAATTCTTATTCAAATGCCAGAGGGAATGTTGGATGAACCGCTGCAAAATGTCCTAAATCAACTTTCTAACCAGGTTCAGATATTCATTTCTGGTGATCCAAGTTTTGGGGTATGTGATTTAGCAATTGATCTTGCTGAAAAAATGGACTGTGATATGCTTGTCCATTTCGGACATTCAGATTTCGGATTTCAGCATAGGGTAAAAGAAACTCGTGGTAGATCCATTGAAGTTATGCTGGTACCAGCATATTTTAAACCGCCTACACCAATCAATTTTTCTCCAATTAAGCATAAATTAGATGAAATGGGCTGGAAATCGGTGCAATTATCAGCCACAGTTCAGCATCTACGTTCTTTGGAGAAATTAAAATTATTCTTAGAAATAAATGGATTTAATACAGTAATTAGTAATAATGGTCAGATTCTAGGTTGTCACGTCGATAATCTAAAAATCCAAGCAGAATCAATTGATGGGTTGGTTAGTGTTCACGCAGGTTTTTTTCATTCTCATGGAATACTATTGAACTCCGATAAACCATTAATGCAATTTGATCCGTATTCTGAGGAAATTATTTTACACGATATTTCTAAGCGAAATCTTCTTCTCCAACAACGTTTCACCCTTTTAGAAAGAGCAAAAAAAGCACATCGATGGGGAATAATTGGGAGTTCGAAACTTGGGCAATATAATAGCCATATGATTTCACGTGTTGAAAAAATGTTGAAGAATGAAGATAAAATCCCAGTTATTGTAATTGCTGAGAATATAAACCCTCAAAATATGGCTAATTTTCATTGGGTTGATGCATGGGTGGTAACTGCATGTCCGAGAATTGCAATCGATGACAAAATCCGTTATTCAACCCCTGTTATTACATTCAGAGAATTTCTATATTTAGCTAAAGAATTCTCATGGGAAGACCTTTTAAAAGATGGTTTCTTTTAATATTGCTGATTTTCATTTACAAATCTGCGGTAAAATAGTCTAGTTCGTTTTTTAAATTGTAACCGTAATTAATCATATAGATATCTCACTTGTTACATTATTCCATATCTGGAGCTAGGAGAAATGAAGGAAGAGCCAGTTAGTAATGTACTTGCCCATAAACAAGGTAAACGAACACTAACGAACTCTAGCTCACTTCGAGACACTAATCTTATGGTTATTCTTAGTGATGAGGGAGGACTTCCTGTATTTACCCGATTTGTTCACGTAAATAAGTTTGGTGACATTGAATATAATACTGGCGCATCAATAAATGCAAAAAATGAAAATATTGTTCTCATGTCTGGTTTAATAGAAGCTATCATGCAACTAAAAGACATAATAAGGCCTACGCTTACAGAGTTAACAAACAAACCTAATTTACCAATCTATCTAGATTATGCAAAAGCCGATAACGGGATAGCGATAATCTCTTTAGCAACTACACCAGATTTTCATCAATTACCTTCATCCCTTCTAAGTCAATACGCACCGATGCAAGTTAATGTAAATAAAACAAACAGCGATATCTGGGAACAAAAATTCGAGGAAACTTTAGGGGAGGATGCCTTAATATATAAACAGATTTTGACTCATATTAGAACTAATCTAGCTGAATTTGTATCATTTATACTAGTTTATGATGACGAAGGCAACTATCTCTTCTCTACAGCTAAAAAGAAGGAAACTCGTGGTGTATCAGATCCTCTCATAAACTCAATCTCGAAATATATCAAGCAAGAGTACTTCCTGAGGAAATATCGAGAAAATCTTTCCTTAATTGGCGCAAAAAAACTCCACGATTCTGTTATCTGGCACTTTAAATGCTATGACAAAATCTTTGTCTTCTTTACGTATGTGATACCAGATTTATATGATTTTGATACAATTAAAACAGAGATGATAACATTTATCACAAACAATTTGGAAAAATTCATCTCAGCTACATCACACTTTGCTAATTCGGAGATAAGCACAAGCAAAATAAAAACTGATAAGTTCATCTTTCTATCATAATTGATCAATTCTAGCTTCGAAATTCTTTAAATGTTGAAGATGATGAATTTTATCACAACTACTCGCTTTGAATATTAATTTCGAAAACTGATGTAGTATGTCAGAAACAAAAACTCAACTTCCTAAGATTGAACTAGCTAAGTCTAGTAGATCAACCTGTAGAGGGTGCCGACAGAAGATAATAAAAGACGAAATACGTGTTGGAAATCCTTACCAGTTTAATTCACCAAAAGGGGATGTACTTACTGGCTATAGTTGGTTTCACTTAGAGTGTACACCAAGTTATGTTATTCCAGAAGTAATTACTTCTCTAAAAGAAAATCCATTGGATGATATGGATCAACAAAAGGAAATTCTATCCATCCTTAAGAGAATGTTCAGAGATAAGCCTAGAAAAGAGTTACAAGGTCAAAAAAAGGATGATTCACCCTTTTTTGAACGAGCTAAGAGTAGTCGTGGAAAATGTCGTAAGTGTGAAGAGAAAATTGAGAAAGGAACATTCAGAGTGGCTGAACCATCATTGGTTGAACTGGATGATGGACGGAAATTCCCATCTCACAAGTATTACCATCATACTTGCTATTTTGATCACATAGAGGATCTTAAATCATCAATGAGCTTGATAATCAAGAAATCCTTAGATAAGAAATCAATCAATGAGGATGATGTAAAGGAAATCAAAGTAGAATTTTCAGATTTATTTCAAAAGGACAGCGGTATATCAGAATTACTTGCTCTAATCGGATCAGAACCTATCAAAATTCAGCTCTTACGAGATAAATCACTCGAAAAAGGTATTGATTTTAAACTAATTGAAAAAGCGATAGAGAGAAGGATGATAAAAGGTTTATACTTCAATCCTACACCTGATATGATTCAAAAATTGGAGTAGATTATTTCATTTTCTCAAAAATCTAGATAGTGTTCTATATATGGTTCTTCCTACTTCAATGTAGCCAGAAATTGAGAGATGTACACCATCACCGATTCCATATTCCTTGTTCAATCGATTCTTAAACACCAAAGCTGCATAAATATCAATTACATTTAATTTTGATCCATTTTTGATGAGATTATTTAATTTAGCTATTGATTCATTCATTCCAGGAATATTCATTGGAGGAATGGTTAAAAAAAAGAATTTTAATGAGTAGGAATTGCAAAAATCTGAAGCTAGCAATAAATTTCTCCATATTCCTTCTATAGGTTTATCTAGTCCGAGATCGTTAGCTCCTCCCCAATATAAAATAAAACTATAACTTTCCAGATTATTGATCACCGTCAAACGACGTAAAATATCAGTTGCCATTTCTCCACAAACTCCTTGATTATCTAAATTGAAGTTTAAGTTCGGAAAGTTATTAGTAAGTTCTTTTTCTAACCAAAATTCATAGGAACTCTCTGGATTACCTCCATATGAGGGGTCATATAAAGGAAATCCTGCTGTATGTGAATCCCCTATACAAAGTATTGAAACAGTATTGAAATTCATTAAAAATCAAATCTAAAGTGAACTTGGTGAATCAAGTATGTTCAGTAATGAGGGGATATCAATTTTACCCCAATCAAGCTTTTTTGAATAAATAAATGTACCCAGAAGTATTCCAAAATATAATAAGACATTCAAATAAACAGCCCAGTCAATTAACTCCCACCTGAAGACATCTATTGATAAATTGTTAATTCCTTTAACAATTAACCAAGTAACTACTGATAAAAAGGTGTAACATAGACATACTGCTCCAATCCAGAAAACTCGCTGAGTTAATTCTAACATATGAAGCTCTTCACCATCAAACTGAGATAATATTAACTTTACTCTATTGTAAGACATGATAAGAAGGTACATAATAGATATGAATCCAGCAACATATAGAAATGCCTCTATCCTAATTGGATTAATTAAAAGGTATATCTCAGAATTAATTGTCGTAAATATGGCAAGAGCTATAGCACCTCCAAAAATCGGCAGAGTATATCTCTCATAAGCGTTCACACAATTCAAGAAAGCGTTGAAATATGCGTTTCCCATTTCTAAGAATATAATCCATGCTACAACATTAGCAAGTAAAAAACAAGTCAAGCAGTAATTTACTGGAATTATAAAAGGAATGATAAAAAATGCAAACATTACACTAATTGAGACAAAAATGATTGATATATGAAAGAGGGTATAATCGTCTTTCTGCTTAAACAGTCTAAAAAAGGAAATCCCATTTATAAACGAAATTAATGACGTGAGAATAATAGGTAAAACGAAGAGAAGGTTTTCAATGAGTCCTATTCTAATCAACCTCCTTATCAAGCCCAAGTTCATGAAATATTCGCTTTGCATATTCTTTTGACCAAATTTCAGTTTTTTCTTCGAGAATTTTTGCTGCAAGTACTGAAATTTTTAAGTTGAGGATTTTCGAGTTTTTTTCTAAACATTCCTGAGTTTTTTTATTGATACGAATTGACAGAACACGGGATGGGGACAATTAATTACACCTGTAACTCTAGTACATTTGTAAACGTTGTAATCTATCGTAAACGTAAGTTAAAATGGTAATTGATTAACTTTGTGTACAACGGTTAAAATTGTTTTGAATAGAAGTGTATATTGTGACTGATGTTTCTGTTAATTTAACTGGATTAAATATACAAAAGCTCCAAACTTGGATTTTAGCTTTACGAGCTCCTTTCTTTACTGCATCCATAGTACCATTACTCATCGGGATGGCTATAGCGTTCTATGAGACAAAAATTTTCGATCTTGGCTTAGGTCTTCTTACTTTAATATCAGGTGTTGCTATTCAAGCTGGTACGAATTTAGCAAATGATTACTATGATCAATCCACTGATGGAATTAATAAGAATTTTACTCAGTTCAACGGAGGATCGCGGATGATTCAAAATGAGATCATTTCTCCCCGTTCAATATTAACAGCGTCATTAATTTCCTTTGCTGTAGGTATAGTAACAGCATTAATAATTTTATTTAACACTCAAGGTGGATTACTTCTTATCTTTTTGGCATTTGCTGTTCTATTGGGTTTTTTCTATACGGCTCTTCCCCTAAGCCTAAGTTATAATGGATTAGGTGAAATAGCAGTATTTGTAGGGTTTGGGCCACTAGGTATTTATTCTGCGTATTATATTCAACAAGGACATGTCAATTCTCCAATTTTATTGATAAGCTCAATTCCTGTTGCCCTACTTATTTCCATGGTGCTTTTTTTAAATGAATTTCAGGATAGCGAAGCAGATTCTGCCGCTGGAAAAAGAACCTTAGTTGTTTCAATTGGAAAAAAGAAATCCATCAAGATCTATATTTTTGGAATGATAACAAGCTATGTTTTTCTAGTGCTTGCTGTATTAATTTTCTCGTTACCTCTTGTGCTTTTACTTCCGATATTAACAATTCCACTCGCAATAAAAGCAATTACTCATGCAAAACAACATTATGAAGAAATAGTTGAGCTCTTACCTGCAAATGGTATGACAATATTGATTCATTTTACCTTCGGTTTGTTGATGACACTCAGTTTCGTTTTAGCCTGATAGAATCAGTTAAAAGAATTCCAACTGTTCTTTATCTAGTAATTTATATAATTTAAATTATCCACTCTCTTCTAAACTAGATTCTGAAATTTATGACCGTATTTCGTGAAATCTAGTAAGTGCATGTGTTAAAATAATGAAATGCCTTGGAATTGACATAGGAGGAACATTCACCGATTTTATACTGATAGATGCAAATAATGACATAGTTGAGTTGCATAAAGTATCAAGTACTGTACAAGATCAATCTATTGGTGTGAAGACCGGTTTGAATTTTTTTAAAATGGAAATTAAGGATTTAAATGTAGTTGTTCATGGAACAACTGTTGCAACCAACGCCATTTTAGAGAATAAGGGAGCTAAAACAGCGTTAATAACGACAAAAGGATTTTCTGATGTAATAGAAATAGGAAGGCAAAATAGAAAAAATCTATATTCTTTTTTCCCAGAGAGAGTAGAACCGCTTATTCCGAGGAATTTAAGGTTTGAGATAGAAGAACGCTTAGATTCAAGGGGAAGGATTCTTCAACACCTTGACCGAAAAAGCCTAGGTCTCATAATCGATAAGTTAAGGAAGGAAGAGGTTCAATCGGTCGCTATTTCATTACTATTCTCTTTTTTTAATCCTGAACATGAAATCATTATCGCAGAAGAAATCGAGAAACGAATACATAAGATAAGTATTTCCCGATCAAGCTGGGTTTTACCTGTGTTTCGTGAATTTGATCGTACTAGTGTTACAGTCCTTGATGCTTTTGTTGCTCCTTTAATGCGAAATTATTTTAGCTCGTTTGAAGATAAGATTCGTGAACAAGGTATTGAAGTTCCACCATTGATACTTTTATCAACTGGAGGAGTCACACATATTCAAAATGCATCAGAGAGATCTGCTGAAACTGTGCTTTCTGGTCTTGCTGGGGGTGTTCTTGGAGGTCATTTCTCGTCAAGAAGTTTGAAAATACCCAACGTTCTTACATTGGATATTGGAGGGACCTCAACTGATGTTGCAAGTATTGTAAATGGTGAAGTTGCAATCACTACGGAAAACACAATATCAGGGCATCCAATACCCCTTCCAAGTATTGCTGTACAGACAATTGGTGCAGGTGGGGGTTCCATTGCAAAACAAGAATATGGAATATTACGTGTAGGACCAGAGAGTGCAGGTGCTGATCCTGGGCCAGCTTGTTATGACAAAGGGGGTAAAGAACCCACTGTAACGGATGCTAACCTCACAAGAGGTATGTTAAATCCTAACTACTTTGCTGGTGGCACTTTACCAATAGAACCAAGTCTATCGTCTCAAGTTATAACCAAACTTGCCAAGGAATTACGATTTAAATCTGTTGAAGAATGCTCTGAAGGTATTATTGAGGTTTTTGAGAACAATGTAGCTTTAGCTCTTAGAAAGGTCTCAACTGAAAAAGGTCTTGATAGTCGCAATTTTGCGTTATGTTGCTTTGGAGGTGGAGGTCCTTTGCATGCATGCTCGCTAGCAGAACGTTTATCGATGAGTACAGCCATTATACCTCCATTTCCTGGAGTTTGGTCAGCATTTGGATTACTAACCGCAGATATTCGTCACGATTTAACTCAATCAATAATCAAACCGCTAAATAAATCCATCCCAGATATTCTTGAGGCAGAATTTCAAGAGTTAATTCGTAAAGGTACTGATATGTGTATAAAGGATGGCTTTGCTAAGAAAAACATTGTTATAATGAAGGATTTGGACATTCGTCTTGTGGGTCAATCATATGAAATAACTGTCCCATATGATAATGATATCTCAATAATTTCAGATTCCTTTGATAAGGCTCATGAGCAAGCATATGGATATTGTTCACCTGATTCTCCTAGGGAAGTTGTTAATATTCGTGTTTCTGCTCTAGTTCGTTTACCAAAATTTTCGCTTGCTTCATTACCCACTGGAGGTAAAGAACCTCCTGAAGAAAGTTTCATTGGGGTTCGTAAAGTCTATTTAAAGCAACATTGGGTGGGAGTGAACGTTTATCAGAAATCTCACTTGCTATCAGGAAATTTGATTAATGGTCCAAGTATCATTGAACAGGCGGACACCACTTGCTTTATAGATTTTGATTGGATAGCTGAAGTTTTACCAGACGGTCATTTAATTTTAACAAGAAATAGTGGAGAATGAGAAAAACTGAGAGAGGAGATTACTCTCAGTAATCCCAATAATAGTTTCGGTAGAATTCTTCTATTTCTTTGGGTTCAGGAATTCGTAAGTTGTCCCAAACATGAATCACTTCTTCTAACTCCTTTTCGCAGCTTTGACCTTTGAAAAGTTTTTTCAAAAACTTACTTCTCTCTTTTATATCTCTTTTGACAAATGCAAGATATTCCTTTTCGCTATAGTAGCGGAGACGATTAAACATCCTTCCAAAATGTTTCATTCCCCATTTAGTTTCAAGTTCATTCGGATCAGGAAGCAGTATTCTCTCATAAAAAATTGGATGATGTAACCAATTTTCTATTTTACGATGTTCGGCCAAATCTAATAATTTTTTAGAGTGCCGAACTTTAATCTTCTTCCCCTGTACTTGATATTTGATCTCACCAAGTTCATTTCTGAGAATTTCACCAGAAATAGTGTCAATCTTTGGTATTAACTCACCATCTTCATCTGTTAATCGAATTTGATTTCCATTAATATCATGTTCACCAATGGCTCCAGTATTAAGAACAATGAAAGCAA
The DNA here is from genome assembly GCA_016840305.1 of Candidatus Hodarchaeota archaeon. The sequence continues at coordinate 1,357 of JAEOSP010000502.1, read as the reverse complement.
GTTTTCCATCAAGTCCAATACCCATATCTCTATACATTTCCAATTTCAACAAAGCTTGCTTACAGTGTTCACGTGCCATGAAATCAGTTGCAGCATAAGAACGTACCCTCGTACCAGCTTTTTTTGCTGCAATAGCGGAGGTAATAATTGATTCTATCGCGCTATCAAATGCAATAGCAACGATTGGATCAACAACTCTAAACATAGGATGCATATAATCGAACCGTTTCATAGAAAGGACAATAGTTCTAAGATAACGAGGTTCTGTTTTAGTTCCCCATTCAGGATTTAATTCTGAGAAAGAAAATATAAAACGACCATTTGTTGTGCCAGAGGAATGATATTGTGTACAGAGAAGAGATCCTGCCTCTTTCCCTTCATCTACCTCTGGGTTTTTAACAGTATAACCATTAATATTCTTCAACTTGTAACTGACGTTTTCACAGTCGATATTCATTGCGAGAACAACAGGATGATCCCCGTTCTCGTCCACTTCTAAGGATTTCATAAGACCTGGCCACTCAGGACTTGATGGCTCTAAACTCTGAGATTTAGCAAAAGATCCTGCCTCTAGTCCAATTAATTGAACTTTTTCTATCTTTTTTGTCTCTGGATTTCGAATAATCTTTCCAATACATGCATCATCTTGTTCTAGTTCAGGACCTACAGTTAAAGTGGTTTTTCCTGTACCAGATAATCCCTTGAGTACCCTATCAGAAGTCATTCCAGCATGATAAGAAATAAATCCATCTGATTCGGCTTTATTCCAAACCATTGTGAGATTAGGTTTTTTATATGCTCCACCAAAATAGTCCACACGTAGACTCAAAACACGTCGTTTATTCTGATCCATTTCAGTGAAATCGTATAATGTAATTGGTTCATTCGGATCAAAGTTTGGCCAAAATTCTAGGATTTCATTTACATATCGCAAAGGTAATGGTTCTTGAATAATAAAGTTCCAACAATCAATTTGTTGATCTTCCTTTGGGGGAAATACCATTAATTTTCCAAACCAACCTATATAGGCTGAATGAGGATTTTTAACACTAATAATTACACGAAGACCTGTTTCTGAACCGTGCTCCCCTTGAATACCATCTTGAACCATAACAGGTACCTTTTCCTCTTTAAAATAACGAAGAACAACTTCATATAATTTCTTCCCTCTCTCGCGATCAAAAGCCTTTTGTCCTTGTCCTAGGCGATATCCTTCAGGTACCATATAGTACGCACGGTCTGGTCGTCGTCCAGGCTGAGTGGATCCGAAGAGATACTGATAATCTCTAGTAAGAACATAATATTTTCGTAGAAATATCCTAAACCAATCATGGTCTGGATTCTTAACAATCAAACT
>JAEOSP010000501.1 GCA_016840305.1 Candidatus Hodarchaeota archaeon | reverse complement strand
GATGATACTGTAATCATAATTCGACAATCAGATGCATTAGTTTGTATAGCTCGCTGTTTCCTCCGCATGTTACGGCAAGAAATACTACCTTTGCTTCATTTTCGAGGAGGTGATGCGTGAAAACTAACTAATTGGGAGATTAAATATTCCTTTTTTTATGGAAGAACGGTGATTATATGAAGAAAATTTTATCCCATAGAAGTTTATTTATTGTGAATGAAAGGTTACACAAGAAGAGAAGAGGTTCCCCACTTGTCGAAGAAGGTATATTGATAGGATTAAGCTTATTTGGCTTTTTATTAATTTTTTCAATTATTACTGGAGTTCTGGATTGGTTAATTGTGAATGCAGACGAACTACTTAGACAACTAGGGACACTTTTTTCTTAAACCAGTTTAAACAAAAATTATAGAGGATCTTACTTAGTAATAACTTAAAAAATGGTTTTTTTTGCTCAAAATCGAATTTTATAACTAATTTATGGACCGAGTGGGATTTGAACCCACGACCTCCTGGAATTTTGAAAAACAGATTCTTTCTGTTTTCTTGCAAACCAGGCGCTGCTACCAAGCTGAGCTATCGGCCCGAAGCGTTTATTCCTGTATTTTGGTTAGGTTTTTAATAATCTTTCAAATATCTTCAGGAGGTGGATCTTTCCAGATTTTCATGGGATCTTGCTTCATTCGAAATCTCTTGTGTTCCAAGAGTCTATACACAGTTCTATGTTTTGATCCTTTGATCAGCATTTCGATTACTTCTTTTGCAGAGCGAATTTCCACTATCTCTCCTATTATCGATACCTGTGATCCAAATATTGAAATATAAGTATCAGTTCCATTCTCGATCATTTGACGCGCTTTACCTTTTTCACCTATAAGACGCGATTTTAATCGCTTAATATTGTTCTTTGATCCTGATAATTCAATGGTTTGCAAATAAATATTATCATCTATCAAATAGAATGCTTTATCGGCACTAAATCCTCTCCCAATTGCTTTTATTATATCACGAGCTTTCCAAACATATGTAGGATCCATAGTTTTTTCTGTGGAGAGAATTATTATTGAACCATCCTCACTGTCAACCTGGATTTGTACTTCTGCAAGGGACTCAATTTCATTTTTTGTTTCGCCGTTTTTACCAATTAATACCCCTATCCGACTTTTTGGAATTCTTAACCTGCACGAAATAACCATATTCTTGTACACTCCAATATCATATTCCTGTAAAGACTAAATCTTGTTATTTTCCTCTTCAGAGCTCTCCGAAACAATAACTTCGTAAACAGATTCAAAATCTGGGATGGGAAAGGTTAGTTTGTTGAAAAAGGTCAAAATATTACTTAAATCTCTTTTCAAAAATTCTTGGGCATTCGGATGTGAAATTAATACACTTTGACTCATATCAATAATGTAAGGAGTTTCATCTTTCATGATTATGTTATAGGCGGATAAATCTCCATGAATAAGTCCTGCTTTCTGATACAATAACGTTATTTGCTGAAGTAATGTTTCCAAAGTGGAAATACTTGCTTCTTGAGGAACTGATTTTAACAACGGAGAAGGAATACCATTTTTTCCAATTAATTCCATTAAAAGAACGTTATTTTTCACTAAGATAGGTTTAGGAGCATTAACACCAACTGAAGTACTCCTATTCAGATTTCTGAATTCTTTTTCGACCCATAGTTTAATAAAACTTCTAGTTTTCTTACTATATTTCTTAAACCGTATATCCCCTGAAATATAAGTAAGAATTTTCTTGAAATTTAATGTACTTGTTCTAAAGATTTTTATAACAATCGGTGATGTAATAGACATGTCTTGACATAGTACTTCCCCTTTTGGTCCAAGAGTAGCTAGAAAAACTCCAGATTCTTTCCCAGATGCAATAGTTCCAGTTATTTCTTTCAATATCCCTTTACTTTGGAGGTCACTCAGGATCTTTGATGCGTTTTGATCAATAACTGCATTGATAGTCTGAAAATCTTCTTTTCTTCTTTTCTTTTTGCGCCAACGATCGTCAGAATCATCCAATTTTTCCCAAAAACGTTTATCATCTGGTTTCATTAAGGGAAAACCTCTTATTTGAATTCAATGTTTATTTAGAGGATTTCCGTATAAATTTGATGTAATTCGGCCTTGTTCAAAATTACAATTAGGACACTTCAATGAATTCCTTCGAAAAATGTTTAATTCATGGCCACATTGATTACAAAGAGCAATTACAACTCCCAAACCTTCACCAATAAAACTTATATATATTGGCTTCTCTGTTCTTGTTATACGAAATCTTATCCAATCTCCTGGACGGGTTACTTCGTACATATTTCTAACGAACCTTCGAGAAGCTTCCGATACATGTAAAATACTATTAATCGGCTTAGCTATGTCTATATCATTAATTTTATATATATCAACTGAAGCAACCTGTTTTTTAACAAATTCAACTCTTCCAAAGCCAATATCACCTTTGTGGAGAGCAAAATGCTCTTTGGATGGTTTTACTGCGATTTTATGTGATTTTGAATCAATTATGACTTCCCCAGTAACTTCAGCAATAATACTCCCATCTTCTTCAAAACAGTTTTCAGCAGGTAAGAATTCTTCAATTACGGCTATTCTGTCACCTGGTACAACCTGAGTATTATTTGTTTTTGTTTCACTTTTTTTACTCATTTCCAATCCCATATAAAGTCATTTAGTCACATTTTAATATTCTACCTAAAAAAAAAACTCTTTTGTTGATTTAAACTGATCATCTATTTTGAGGCATCACTTGATTAGGAATAAAATGGTATTAAGATTTCGATTTTATCAATTTTCAGGAAAAATTCAACCGAAAATACGGATGATATCAATTTTTACATCATGTTTTTCACTGCGATGGAAGAAAAATGTTTTATCTAGTGAAAATTCAACTGTAGCTAGAATTTCTATCTTTTTCGAATGCAATCTAGCAATCCTCTTCCAAACTCTACGTGATTCTGCGTTTGCTTTGTGCATAGACAGGACAACTTCAGAGAATTTTAATGCTTTTCTCAGGAAAACCTGATCAATACCCCTTCTTTGAGTTCCGAATGGAGGGTTCATTATAGTTGTTTGAAAAATAGATGACCAATTATAAGGTTCTAAAAATTCAATAAAAGAGTTTAATATATCAATTCTTGTTTTCAGTAATTTTATTGATATCTGTAACTGATCTATAACATGAGGGTCTGAATCAACACCAAGTACGCGGTTTGCAAAAAACTTCGCTATAGGTAGAGAGAATCGTCCAGTTCCACATCCAAAATCGACAATATTTCTCCGGTACAAGTCATTTTGGGTGAGAATCAAGATGAATGCTATTAAATCATTTGGAAGAGAATATTGCTCGAGAGAAATCTTTGGATTGACGAAAGTATTAATTTTTTTGACAAAATTAGTAATTTCAATGAACAATTCAATGTCTTTATTAGAAAAATCGAAGTTCAGGGAATTATGAATCTTAAAGGAAGTTTTCAGGGGAAATTGCATTAATTCGTACCTGAATTTCTCTCGTGTTAATATTTTGTCTATACTCTAGAAACAACCAAAATGAAAAAAATAATTTTGAAGGAAAACTACCTCATTGGTTTTTCCTTTCTTCCAGAAAGCATTGCTTTGAGGCTGACTCCATTCACATGGACTACTCGATATCTAACACCAGGAAGATCTCCTACTGCTCCACCTTTTGCCCCACCAATTCCTTCTATGGATACTTCATCGTGTTCATCAATAAACAATAATCCACCATCACCAGGTACAAAAGCGGTTACCTGTTTTCCGTTTTTTATCAATTGAATTCTAACACATTTTCGAATTGCAGAGTTTGGTTGCTTTGATTCAATACCAACTTTTTCTAAGACAATACCACGTCCTTGAGGTGCTCCTTCAAGAGGGTCATACTTTTCCTTTAATCGGAGAACTTTTCTCTTGTAAGTTGTACTTTTCCAACGAAATTTCTTTCTTTTCCTAACTAGTTTATTTGCTGCAAATTCTCCTCGTGGTGACTTCAATCCTGTCATGTTCAATCGCCTAATTAAGGTAGATATTTTTATATCCATATTCCTTAGAAAAATATTGTTTAAATATGTATTAAGGATATTTAACTTTGAATTTTGAATACTATTTATTCCGTTTGGCTTATACTTCGATCAATTTGTAGATTGAATTATTACATTAGTAACTCCAAAATGGCGTTTGAGTAGAAATCTAGAACGGTGTATGTTTTTTCCATTTTTCCCGATAGCTCTTCCTTTTTCTCTTGGAATAACAGTTATCACAACTATTTTCTTACCAGGCTTTTCAATAATTTCAACTTTTTTCGTTTTTGCAGGTGCTAATGTGTTTGAAACAAATTGCTCTAGCTTTTCCGAATACTCCACAACTTCTATATTTTTCTTGAAGTGTTCACGGAGTTTTTGAATTGTCGTTCCACCTCTCCCGATAACTTTTCCAGTATCATTTCTCCGGACAATGAAAATTACTCTATTTTCCTCTTTTTCCCAAATACAATCAATGGCTAAAGCTCCAGTTAACCCTTCTAATGTTGATATGAAGCTCAATTCCTCTTGAGACATGCGAAAGTTTGACAAAAAAG
>JAEOSP010000500.1 GCA_016840305.1 Candidatus Hodarchaeota archaeon | reverse complement strand
AAAAAAATATCCTAAGATGGTTTTTGATTGTAATTAGTGGTGTAGTAGTATTTGCTTATTCAGCTCTGCTTATTGAGTTAATCTCCAGAATCCCATATTTTCTCGATATTTCTGGCTATGAGGGGAAAATGTTCACTGATCTAATAGTATTATTCGGTATCCCCATAATGTTTTTAGTCACAATTGGATTTTTTTATATTTCAAACCTACAACTTTTATTTTGGTTAAGCTGGGAGATTGTGTTGGGTTACTTTCTTTATTTAACATATAAAAATCATATGGTATGGAGGCAAAAGTCACAAATTATTAGTCACGTAATTCTAGCGAGTTCAGTGTTAATTCTGTTCATATTATGGGGTATTCTTGTTATCCCTGAAAAAACAGGCTTGCCCTCATTTCAGGATATACAAATTCTGGACCCGTTCTATAGCATTCAAGTTTGCTGGATAATTCCTTTATGGTTTATGATCTGGTGTTATGGCTGGTTAATTGAAGTTCCCCAAGATTTTGTATTAAAACGAAAAATGAACTTAATCCAATTTATTTGGTTTTGTCTTTTCATTATCATAAACGTTTATGTGATTCTTTTCCTTGGAGAGTATATTTGGTGGATACCTGTCGCATCATTTTAATCGCCCTAATGGTGCATTTTTATGGGAGGAAGGTCGGGTATCCTCTCGGTCGAAGCTATATTGAAACTATACAAAGAAACAATGAATACTCAAGAAGAAATCATTAAAAGAAAAAACATCCATGAAACATGGGATTAAATTCTAAATGATGAAAAAAACTAGAAAGATCTTCAGACATAAGATCAGAAGCATTTGGCTATTTTCTTACTAAAATCAACACCCACTCTTGTAACTGACTCCTAAAGGCTATTAATTACAATTAAACGAGAGGACTGAACATTTCCACACTTTTTTAACTAGAAATAGCCCGTATGCGAATTCATACAAGGTGATCGGATTGTGAAAGATTATTTTGGCCTAAAAATTGTGATTTTTTTGTTGCAGCCTCCACAGCATCAATTAAAATTGAACGAAAACCACGAGCTTCCATTAATTGTAAAGCTGAAGCTGTAGTGCCTCCTGGAGACATAATAGCATCCTTCAGAATCCCTGGATGTATATTTTGTTCTAAAAGTAACTTAGCAGCACCCATAACGGTCTGTGCACTCAAAATAAGTGCTTCACGCCGGGGTAATCCTGCTAAAACACCTCCATCGGCTAATGCTTCAATAAACACAAATACATAAGCCGGACCTGTTCCTGAAAGTCCTGTAACAGCATCTAGCAAGTATTCTGGGAACTGAAAGACCTTTCCTAAAGAGCCAAAGACGATTTCGACAATTTCTGAGTCTCGGTTATCATTTCTGGTTCCAAGACTATATCCAGCTGCCCCTTCTCCTACCTGAAAAGGCATATTGGGCATTATTCTTATACATCGTGCATTTCCAGTTAATTTTTCGATAGTCGATAAAGGTACACCAGCAGCGATTGATATTACCAAATGATCACTTGTGAAAGCAATTTGCAGTTTTTGGAGAGTTGTTACAAATACTTGGGGTTTAACACAGATGAAAATAATGTTGCTTTGCTCAACTATTTGCTGATTATTTAATGCTGCATTGATACCAGTTTCTTCAACTAAATCCATTAGCAGCTCGTTTAAAATGTCATATGCCAGTATTTGATCAGGATTCACCAGTTTTTCTTTCAATAATCCTCTAATAAGGGCAGTTCCCATTTTTCCTGCACCGATTACTCCTATAGATTCTGATAACCGTGGTTTATTACTCATAGTCAGAATTTCTCCTTTGGTACTCTAAGAAAAAAATAACGTATATTATTAAATTCCATTCTCCTAAGTTTGAGAACTACATTAAATGGAAAGGGATTCTACTTAAGAGAATAATCGAGTTTTAAAAAGAAATGGAAAGGAGAAAGACCTTCAGACATAAGAACAGAAATTCTCCTAATTTTACTCGTTATCGAACACACTCTATTGACTGACTCCTTAAGGCTATTAATTTTAATTAAACAAGAGGACTGTTAATTCCCACATTGTTTAGAAACAATAGCCCTTGTGTGATTAGTGAGAGAGTAATAAATCAATGATAAAACCTTTTACTCCACGTTACACGGAAAAAATAAAAAAAATCTATAACTTTATATATGAAATTTCCGGTAATATGAGGCTATACTGAAATACTGCTGTTTGGATTTTTTAGAAAAAAATTTCTTGCTAATGAAAAGTAAGAATGAGTGGCTTGAAAGGAAAAACTGGGTTATTAAAGAAGAGGGGTTTTTCTTCTTAGTATTAGCCATCAGTAGGATAAAATGACAAAAGAAGGATTTTGTAACAAATAGGAAGGAAAAATAATGTTAGTAAAAGAAAAAAGTACTCGTATTCCATGGAGAGAGTACCTATCTGAACAAATCGTCAAGTTATTAGGATTAGGTTTTATAACTTTGCTCTTAGTCTTAACAATGAATTTCTCTTCTGGGTTAGATTTGAATGTTCTATCAACAGTAGATTACAATTATACTAATTACTTGATAGTCATAATACTGTCATCACTAGCTTTTATTCTTGTACTAGTTGGCTTTTCAAAAATTATTCTATTTGATATGGCAGAAGAGTTTGGTTTGAGGGATGACAATGGAAATATGGTATACAATTTGAGATTTTTGCTTTTACTGATACTAGCTTTGTCATTCTGTTCTTCAATTTATTTACTGTTAGATGTACATCTAAGAGAAACTTACTTAGTAATAATCCCAGTTCTCTTAATGAGAATTAGCCTAGAGTCACTAGACTTTGATATTGTAGGTCTTTCTAATTTAGGAGGGAGAGAATTTTACCAAACTGCAAGAAATTTGTATTTTGGTATCTTTTTCTTAATAATAATTGGATTCTCCATCATAGTCTTTTTAGCCATTTTGACAACCTATGCAAGGAGGAGAATAGTTAAACGTTTTAAAAAAGAGGAGGAAGTGAAAGAAAATGAAAAAAAAGGAATTAGAGCGATTTACAAACTATTCTTGTGGATCCTTATTCCACCGTCGATATATTTTGCAATGATGACGCAACTCACTAGTAGCAGCGCCAATGAAGCCGTAGGACCAATTATTATATTTTTATCTCTGTTGGCGTTAGTTTGGTGGGTATATCAAATACTAAAGATCATTTTCTTAATAGTGTGGAGAGGAGTGAAAATTACAGCATTTATAACTAGCGTCAATTTATTAGTAATAATCCCACTAATAATTGTCCTTTGGTTATTACCAGTGTTTCTTTGGAGTATTGTGGATGTTTGGGATGTTCTACGAGTATCAGAATCTGCTTTCGTCCTGGGAAATATCGTTAACAATTTTATTAGTGCATTCTTAGGACGGATTGTGGATATTCCAAGCTTAATCCAACTAGACTTCATTATTATAACTTCAGTAGCAACTCTTGTCGTAGGTTTCGCTGAAGGATTTGCTCTAATTGCAATCATATCTGCATTATCCCGAGGTGTAGAGGTTGCTCGTACAGGACGAATTCTAGCTAGATCTCCTCCAAAGGTAGTAGTCCTTTCTAAATATTTAATTCTGTTTGGAGTGTGGATTTCTCTTCTTTGGGATAGTTTTGCGGGAATAGTTAGTATGTTGGTAATCACATTTAATATTGATCTGGGAATTACTGTACCTGATTTCTTTGAAACGGTGTACGAAGTAATAATTATTCCTATTTCAGAATGGTTTGCCACAATCTGGCCTACACTGAAAAGCCTTCCTTTTCTAATCATTCCCATCATAATAATTTTTTCTGGAGCATTCAAATTCCTATCTGTCACATTAATAACCCCCCGTGTAAAAGAACGAGGGGACGTTTTCTTCTTGCTAATCTCAACAGCTTTTGTCTTGATCGTAACAAACATATTAGGTTACATTTACGAATTGAATATTCCCGATGCCCCTTTCCTATCAATTATTGGCTTTTCTGAACTCCTGTTCGATGCATTCTACATCTTTGCAGATGTGGAATCCCTAGCATTTTATGGTGGTTTCTTTTTTGGTATTGGATGGGTTTTTTGGAAGATGACTCATTGGAGAAGAACAGGTGTCACACACGATACACAAACTGAATTAAAGCTACAAGCTGATGAATTGTCAATAAAGGAACGCGATTTAAGAGAAAAACCTGTCACCAAGAAGGAAGTGATCGAGAAAGATATAACTGAAGAAATTAAGGATGAGGTGATTGTAAAAGAAACAGCTGAAATCGAAGAAGAAGAATAGCTAGATAATCTTCAATAGATAATTATCCTCATATGTCATTTTCCTAATAGAAAGGCCTTCAGACATAAGAACAGAAAGACTCTTTTTTTAATTAAATCAACACCCACTCTAGTGAATGACTCCTGAAGGCTTTTCTTAATAAATAAATTAAAAATACGAGACGACTGAAAATTTCCTTGCAAATTTTGAACTAGTAACCCGTATGGGATCAGTGGGACTGGCTAAAAAATATAATTTTGAAGGAATAGATTATGTATTGAATGAAAGCAAATTTCTTAATCATACAATTTCCCGATTTTTTTGAATCGTAAACGTTCATAATTGAACCAGAGGGTTCTATCCATTTCTTCGAAAAAGACAATGAATTTAGCACCTCCAGGAAATCTCGTATAAAATTCCATAGGAGTCAAGGTATTCTTCTCATTGGGAAAAAAGACAGTAGGGGGAATAGCAAATTCATGTTTGTCAATGCTTTGAATGGTGAGAGAAGAAAATTCACCCGAAATCTTAAGACGATCAGTTTCATTAAAGCCCTCATATATGCCATTCAATTTCTTGAAATGCTTTCTTTCAACCAGAAAGTGGACTCGGTCCTCGGGAGTACCAGCAACTAACGCAAGAATAGAACCCATGATTGGTCGTGGACCAAGATAATTATTTGCTAGTGCAACAAGGCCAATCTTCAATGTAGGGATAAAGAGAAAATCAGCAGTACCACCAAACATGTTTCCCCCATGATCAAGTCTGAAATGACCATAGAAATCGGAGTTGGTAAAGAAACCGTACCCGTAGCCTAAGGATTTCTGAGGAGTATAATTACTCACTACTTTTACAGCTAGAGTACCAGGTTGGAGTGAATTACGTTGCATTTCCTCAGAAGAAGCTTCACTAATAACTGTAACATCCTTGTATGTACCCTTTCCTAAATGCATTAGCATATATGTTGAAAGATCCTTCACACAGGAATAAATACCACCGGCGGCCATAAATTCCCATCTATTCTCAAAAATACCGATCTTCCGAGTGTTACCTCCTTTATCCTTCGGATTGACATGATATCCTTGAGCTAGATTATCATTATCTTTGAATTCTTCAGGGAAAAAGGTAGTACTTGTCATTCCCAACGGTTCAAAGATCCTTTCCTTAATAAACTCTCTATAGTCCTTCTCAGTAACCTTGGTTATGATCATTCCAAGCATGGCGTAAGCAAAATTGTTATAATGGAAGTACTGATCGATTTCGTGAATAAAATCACCACTTGAGTTTATAATTCGGAAGAAATCAGCTTCAGAAGACATTGGCACCAGTTTGGCATTCGCAGGTATAACAAACTGTTCCTTTGCCATATTGTATGAAAAAGTGTCACTTTCAAGGTTGGGAATGCCAGAAGTATGATTCATCAAGTGCTTAATAGTAATTGGAGTGTTACCAGTCTCAACCTCTAAAGGAAGATAATCCTTCACAGCATCCGTCACTCGTAGCTTTCCTTCATCTACCAAAATCATGATTGCAGTACAAACAAAAGATTTAGTTGTAGAAGCAATATTATAGATAGTGTTTTCATCAGCAGGGAGGTTCTTATCCAGATTTCGTGCTCCAAACCCTTGTTTGTACGCTATCTCTCCATCTTTGAGAATAGCATAGGATAATCCCCCAATTTTCATTTTAGCCATTTCCTCGGCAATTAATCGGTCAAATTTATCAACGTTTAATTTAGTTAATTCTAAAACCATGAGTTTCCCCTCAAAATAGATACAAGGAGTTTTCGTCTATAAATATGTGTGTAAACTTCTGATATTGTCAACTTCGGGAGTATAACCTTTGATGTATTAGAGTCTATAATAAATCTTTTTTT
>JAEOSP010000499.1 GCA_016840305.1 Candidatus Hodarchaeota archaeon | reverse complement strand
TCTTTGAAGTTATTAATGATAAACAAAAGAAAGCAATCCGCGAAGGATATCTGAAGGTTAAACATATTTAATGGATTTATAGAAGCTAAGAATTCGTATCCTAAGCCTGTTGAACTACTTCAATTAGGAAATTTTATTTCAATGGCATGTACCATGAGAAACAGTATAATTTGTTCAGGATGGCTCATTCTCCTAGTTTATAAGGAGGAAGTTCACATCTAAGTTCTGGTTTTCTTCGATATCCTAGTATAAAAGCGCCTTGAATAAGTTTGTGAATTTCATTTGTGCCTTCCAATATTGTATTAGCTCGTGCATTTCTCCAATATCGTTCTAAAGGGAAATCTCCACTAAATCCCATTGCTCCATGAATTTGAATAGCTCTGTTGGCCGCATCAGAAGCATAATTTGTAGCTTGCCATTTTGCCATTCCAGTTTCTCGTGTATTCTCAATTCCTTGGTTTTTTAACCATCCTGCTTTAAATACGAGAAGCTGAGACTGATCGTATCCAGCTTGTATATATGCCAGATGCTCTTGGATTAATTGAAATTTGCCAATTTCCTGACCAAAAGCTTTCCTTTCATGACAATATTTCTTCGAGGCTTCTAAACTAGCTCTAATAGACCCGACAGCGCCAGCTGCGACTGTATAACGCCCATTATCAAGGGCTGTCATGGCAATCTTGAACCCTTCTTTTTCTCTTCCTAGCAGATTCGCAGCTGGAACACTTACATTTTGTAATATTATTTCACCTGTATCTCCCGCTCTAACTCCCAGTTTATTATGGAACGAACTAGTTGTGACACCTGGTAGATCAGTATCTACAATAAAACAAGCAATGCCTCTGGCACCCTTCTCCTTTCCCACTCGTGCAAATACTAGAAAGCTATCTGCTACTTCCGCTAGGCTAATCCATTGTTTTGCCCCATTCAAGACATATTCATCCCCTTCTTGAAGCGCACGGGTTTGAATATTAGCTACATCAGATCCACATCCTGGTTCTGTTAGACCAAATGCACCAATTTTTTCCCCCTTTGCTTGTGGAATTAAATATTTTTCTTTTTGCTCCGCTGACGCCCAGCGCCATAAAGTACAACTATTTAAGGCCGTATGAACAGACATAATGACTCTCAACGAGGTGTCAATTCGCTCTAATTCTTCACACACAAGAGCAAGAGCAATATAATCGAATCCTGCCCCACCATACTTTTCAGGTATACAAACGCCCAGTATACCTAGCTCCCCCATTTTTGGAAGTACTTCAGAGTAAAGGCTTTTTTGTTCTTTATCATAATCATTAATCTTGGGTGCTACTTCACGTTCAACATAGTCTCTAATGCTCTCTCGCAGCATTAAATGTTCTTCGGAAAGCTGTAAATCAATCATCTTGTAATCAACCAACCAAATACTTCAATATCTTTCTTATAACCTATTCTTACATCACAATGTGAGGAGAAGCTGATTTTAACATAATAATTATAAATCTCTCCTAGGAGTCAGTACTATGTGAGTCTCAATGGAGACTATCTGGAATATTAATAGGCTAAATACGTTATTGGAAAGAAATAGAAGTTCTTAGAGTAATTTATGGATCAATTTTCCTTCTTATATTGTTAAAAGTAAAAAGAGTTCTTCTGCTAATTGAAATATAGACTAACTACTCCACGTGTATTTAATTATAGTTTTATCTGCTCCTTCCCAAGATTTTTCAAGTAGTTCTGAATCAACATTTTTATCTTCACCAATAACTAATTCAATGAATTTTTCTGTCCATCCACGAGCAGCAAAATAAAAAGCAATGAAATCAGGATCAAAATCGAGATAATGAACAATGAAATGGTTATCTGAAAGTTCATTTACATCCATTCTCCCAAAATCAAACATTAATTTGAAGAAGCGCACAAAGGCTTCCAAGGATCTTTTCGGATTACCTTCTATAATAGCACTTTTATATATCGATGTCATTATAGTCCCTCCTTCCCTCCTGCTTGCCTTTCTAATAATCTCCATTCTTCCTTTGGCCTCAACCTTAACAAGGGCTTTAAAGCAACTTTTGTATACATCAAAAGGGTACCAAACAGAAGGAAGGATTTTCTGTGAAATTATTTCACGATCCCTATCTGTTAGTAAATCATTATAAGCTCCACTTTTATTAGCTTTAATTGTTTTTACAATCAAAGTGAATAAGCTTCCTTTAACTTGTTGCATTTAGATTTTTCCTCTCTAAGAATCTTGAAGACACTGTTTTGGGGTATTTTAAACAGTCAGGATAACTATCTTTATAAAAAGTCATTGTCAGGTCAAAGAAAACTTGATATATGTTTTGATATTATACAAAGTTCCTTATCAGAAATTCTGATGTAATGCCTAAAAGTAGTATCTACCGATTAAAAAAAGAATACATTTCTAAGATGAAAGAAGGAGTACAAATGGATATACAAAATGTTTCCAAAGATAAAAACCTCAGGAATATATCAGTCATCGGGGCCGGGCATATGGGTCATGGCATTGCAGAAGTAGCTCTTTTATCTAATTATTTTGTTTCTCTTGTTGATATTACTGAAGAGAGGGTTACTAAAGGAAGG